>NZ_JADGES010000101.1 GCF_016744255.1 Maribacter sp. | reverse complement strand
GATGGACATACTACTATTTTTTTAGAAAAAAAGAATCAAATATGTCTATAGGCACCTCTTTATTAATTCTATTCCAGAAGAAGGGGCTAGAGCTACTATAAACTATAATACCGATAAAGAATAAATTATGGAACGCAATGAGTTATATCCTATCTTTTTAAAAGTATCGCAACTTCAAGTCTTGGTTGTGGGTGGTGGTAATGTAGGTTTAGAAAAACTAACATTCCTATTGAAATCTAGTCCCAACGCGCAGGTAAAAATGGTGTCTATTAATTTTTTAGATAAGACCTTAGACTTAGCTAAAAAACATAATGTAACAATAATCCAAGGTGCCTACCATGAAAAGTATTTACAAGATAAACATATAGTTATTGCAACAACGGATAATGTTGGTATAAATGAGCAAGTTTATCACGATTGTAAAAAAAGAAACATATTGGTGAATGTTGCTGATAACCCGCCGTTTTGCGATTTTTACATGGGAAGCATCGTTACTAAAGGAAATGTAAAAGTAGCCATTTCTACCAATGGAAAATCGCCTACTACGGCCAAAAGATTGCGACAATTTTTTGAAGATGCTATACCAGAAAACATAGATGATTTGGTAAAAAACCTCAACGAATTCAGAAAAACTATAAAAGGTGATTTTGAAGAAAAAGTAGAAACTTTAAATGAATTTACGAAAGGATTAGTAAGCAAAAAACCTAACAATGAAAATTAGAATAAGAAGAAATTCGATACGCCTTAGACTTACCAAAACCGAAGTAGATAGCTTAAGTAAAACTGGTTTCTATACAGAAGAAACAAATTTCCCTAATAATACTTTGGTTTACAAAATTTCTGCCAAAGATACTATAGAAGCTATGGAAGCTTCTTTTAAAGGAAATACCATTACCGTTTACATTCCTAAAAAAGATTGCTTAGACTGGCCTACAAATACAAAAATTGGTTTTCAAAACACTTTAAAAATAGACCAAGACAATACTCTTTCTATTATGGTAGAAAAAGATTTTGTTTGTATGGATGAGACCGTAGAGGACCAAACAGATAACTATCCTAATCCCAAAGGAAACATATAATCGTAATTTACATTTACTAGTTGCTCACTAAATAAGAAAAAAAACTCTAGTTAAAAAAAGACTAAGTCTTAATAAACTATCGTAACATATTATCTAGTCTCTTTTAATTTTCGCAGCATTAATTCCATAAGTTTAATAGCACTTATTTTGCCTTTTTCCTTAATGAAATGTCTTGGTGTATTGTCCCCTATTTCAAAAACTAAGGATTCTGCATTATATGTTGCAAAAAAATAATTTTTAGAAACCGCGGTTGGCAATATTTTATCACTAGGTTTAATATTAGGCTCATAACCCGGAATCTCCTCTTTCACAGCTTCTAACCATGAAGAAACTAAACCAGGCATATTTCCTTTTATATTTGGATCAATAGTGTAATAAATATCATCCCAAGTAGAATGAAAATCTATCCCAAAATAAAACTTACCTCCAGTTTGTTTTACTTTCTTTTCCATGAATTTTTTTACAGCTTGTGTTTCTGGTTGGTTAAAATTTGCCCAATCTCTATTTAAATCTACACCTCCCATATTATGTCTCCAATGTCCATTATCGACTCCATCGGGATTCATTAATGGCACAACATAAACAGCAAACTTTTTTCTAAATTTTATAGCCAATTTAGTGTCTGATGCTAATGTTTCTACAAAAGCCTTCATTGCCAAAAAACCAGTAACCTCAGGTGGGTGCTGTCTAGAAATAATCATCATCATATTTTTAGATTTTTCCTTTCCCAAAGTAAGGAGCCCCATATTTCTTCCTTCTTTACTTTCACCAATGCTCTGATACGTTATTCCTTTTTTATCTGCTAAATCAGAAGCCCACTTAGCGACTATTTTAGAAGTTTGTAACTCTTGTCCTGCCACCCATAAAGGGCGGGGGCCAACGTTTAACTTTATCCTTATTTTCAATGGTAATGAGCCCATTCCAAAGTCCGCATTTCCTTTTTCAAATTCCTTGTAATTTAGGCTATCTAAAGCCTTCCAAGCTTTTCCATCTTCGCTATATTTTGGGTAATATCTATGCTTAACCCCTTCTTGGTAAGTAAGCATAACATACACCGCCTTAGGCTTTTTTGATGTTACTTTAAATGCATACCAAGGGCTTATGTTTACAGGTGTATTTTCTGAAGTAATCAGAGCAATAAATGTGCTGTCATTTTCTTGTATAATCCCATTTAATCTTCCTCCATCAAAGTTATTAGAGAATGTTACGTCTTTATTATTAAACGTATAATCTCCCTTCCATTGTCTTTGCGTTGGTTTAGAATTTGTCGGTACTATAGCTATAGCACTTTGCCCTTGATATTTTTGTGTTATTCGAGGTTCCTGTCCATTGACAAATAAAAAACACATAAAACTATTTAAAAGTAAAAAGAGTCTCATAGAATATTGCGTATTAGTAGATTCTAAAATTACGAAGAAATAAAATGTATTTAATATACCTCTACCCTATTCATTTAAATTTATAATACTAAAAAACCGATGCTTTTACACATCGGCTTAACAAATAAACTAACTCAAACTTATTCAACTCCATTAATAATAGGCACTACAAAAACATTAGAACCCCTAAAACTTATACAAAATTGTAATTATCTAATTATTAAATAATGATAAAGGCTTATTATACTTTTCTTGGGGACTTCCCTCTACATCTAATAACTCTAATATAGTTGGCGCAATTTGATTGCTAAATAATTGTTCTTTAATAGAAACTTCTCCTAAAGGGTTTATTCTATTACCAAAAGCAATAAACCAGACTCCTCCTGCTCCTTTAATTTCACTACCATGGCTTCTCCATGTATCTAATGGATCTGTTCCTCTCCCATGATCCGTTGCAATTAAGAATACTGTATTATTTTTATAAAATGGATCTTCCTGTGTGTATTCCCATAGTTGTTTTATAAAATTATCTGTAGTATTTGTAGACTTTAAATACGCTTCATAGTCTCCATCATGAGCAAAGTCATCTGTTTCACCATAAGCAATATGTATTAATTCTGGATGTCTCTTTTTCATATGCTCCATGGCATAATGATGGGTAAAAGCATCTAAACGAACAGAACCCCATGGGCTAGGGATAGTAGGCTGTAACTCATTTAAAAATTGTTCTCGTTGTGTTAAATTTTCACCTTTAGCTAATTCAAAACCCGCATTTACTAAAACCCCAGACCGTTCTTCATTAATAATGTAAGGAAAAACATCCCAACTTCCGAAGGCAGCTACTTTACCTGTATAATTAGAAGTAACATTTACTAGTTCTAAAACCGTTTTATTAGGGTTGTTCATTTTAGCATTACTCTTAATACGCTTATCATCTGCAATACCTGATAAAATTTCATTATAACCCGGATAAGAAAACCACATTTTATTAGTTAAATCTACCTTACTACCCAATTTTCTATTTCCGTGTATTTGTCCTATTTTAACAACTTCTTTCCATATAAAAGGCATCAGAGCCTGCCTTCTTTTTAAAGCAGATTCTTTCCAAAAATGTCCTTTTAATCCCATCGTATCTTTTACATACTCTTTATTAGAAACCAAAAGAGAATCGGCTCCTGTGAATAATTCTTGCCAACGTAACCCATCGACCGTAATTAATACTATTTTAGGATTTTTCTTTTCTATATTTTGTGCAAAATTTACCTTTAAAAAAAGGAAAAAAACTGTAATAAAAATAACTTGTCTTTTCATAGTAATTTAGTTTTTAGTTTTAAACGAGAGGGTTTTAGACCAGTTGCCCCAATTTAAATTCTGATCTCTATAGCGTACTCTCCAATAATATTTTTTATTTGGTTTTAACCGATTTGTTTTCTCATCTGTTAAGTCATCATCCTTTTGTCTGTCTTCCATATAATACCAATTCTGGTACTGTTGCCAGCTATCATAAAAAGGTTTCTCAAAATTTTCGTTCAAAGAAACTTGCCAATGGGAAGCGGCATGGAATGTATTCTTAAAATCACTTTTGAACGAACTTGCTTTTAATGTTGTTCCTAAGACTGATACTGTTTCATTGTTAGGAGATTCTGCTATAGGAGCCATAGGTCTACTCTCTTTTTTATAAACCGTAATACTATCTCTAAGCTCGTTATCTCTAGTTTTATTCTCATTACCTCTACTAATTCTTTTTAAAGTAAATTTTGGATTCTCTTTATCTCCATCTACCTCTACCATAACAAAACCGTATTCATCTTGTGTAACAGTAAACTCATCATAATCGCGTCCCTCAAACTCGCCCCAATTGTCTATTGCTCCTCCAGCAGAAGCCACATTAACCCACAAATGTTTGTGATCTTTAGATTGCCCTCTGGAATAACCGTGCGTATGCCCAAAAAAATGAAGACTTGGCTTACCTGTTTTGGTTGAAAATGCTTCTAACATTTTAACTACCTTACCCGATGATTCTTCCTCTCCTGGAATCCAAAGTTCCGATTTATGAGGGTGATGTAATTGCGCAAAAACAAAATCGATATCGTCATTACTAGCCGTTTCTTTCAATACTTTTTCCAACCATTCGTATTGTTCTCCTAAGTCTCTATAACCCTCATTTGAATTCAATCCTATAATTCTTGTATTGCCATAATCTTTATACCACCAATGCTCTGCATATGCTGGAGTACCATTTTCTGGCAAACTAAAATATTTAAAGTAAAACTCCGAGTTTCTTTCGTGATTCCCAAGAACTGGGTATAGAGGAACATTGGATAATAACTTTTCTGATGGGTTAAAAAAATGGTTTTTCCATTGCCCGTAATTTGAACCCGTTGACACTAAATCTCCAGGAACCAAAATCATAGCTAAATTATCTGTTAGACTTCCTTTATAATTTTCTTTTATATACGGTAATATACCATCATTAACTACTTCCGAAAATTTCTCTGGATGACTATTATCTATTTGCATATCACTCATAGCCACAATATTAAACGACACTTTATCTGAAGAAAATGGAGGGGTCTTAAATTGAAATATATCTGACACTAATTTTCCTGTTCTTACTCTATAGTAATATTCTGTAAAGCGTTTTAAAGTAATTAGCTTAACCTCATGAATTCTAGAGTCACTAAAATTGATATCATAAGATATTCCTTTAGTTTTCTTTCCTAATTTTGGTGTTAATCCCCATTCCACAATACTCCCGCCCTCCATAGAAGTTTCCCATTTTATCTTTATAGAATTAGGTTCTGCATCTTGTAAAAAAGGCTGTACTAAAAAACGCTCTTTAGAACTTTGGGCTAGCCCCATAGCGGAAATCCAAAGTAAAATAAATACTATTTTATGTTTCTTTATCATCATACTTTAATTTAATAATTGTACTACATTTCCTGAAAAAATATTAAAGTGAAGCTCTCTTTTAAGGCAAGCACACACCTCTTTATCGCCTTCTATAATAACCTTTTGTTTTTTACTAATTCTACGTACCAAAGTAAATCACCACCTCTTATATCTCGTTTATAAAAAAATATTGGGTTCGTTTTCTCTTATTACTTTTTAATCCTTTTAAAAACCAAAGCAAGACCAAAAGAATATACTCTTTTGGTCTTATTGCCTTGTTGATAGATTAATTAAAAGTGGTTATTTTAGCCACCATGTTACTTGTCTAATATCATCATTATCAGTACCGAACTGTTTTTCTATCGCTGCATTTACATTTTCTGCATTTTCTGTAAGTTCAGAAGAAGGGTACATCCACCTTGTTGGAGGTGTTGCATCTGCAGTATAAGGAAAAGTAGGAAAACCTGTTCTTAGATAATCAAAATACATTCTCCATCCGTCTTGTAAAAACGATGTGAAATATTTTTGCGTTACTACCAGTTCCAATTTCTCATCATTAGTCGTAGCAGAAGAAAAATCTACCATAGTACCTGCTAAATAAGTATCTGCAGCAACTGGAGTAACATAACTCCCTAAATTTTTTGCGTACATTTCATAGAATTCAAAAGACGCTTTAATCCCATTTTTATAGTGTACTTCTGCATCAGTAGTAATCCACCCTCTAACAGCAGCTTCTGCTAAAATAAACTCCATTTCCCAGTTCCCTAATAAAGCATGTGGCTCTGTTGTTGGGTCTGTAGAATATCTAAGATTTACTTTAGATAACTTACCATCTGCCGCTAGTGTATTTATTTCACCATAAGGTCTCAGAGCATCTGCACCTGCATAACCTGTAAAATCATTAATAGCTAAACCTGCTTCTTTAGCATTTTTAGTTTGCGAACAAAAGATGAACAATCTTGGATCCTCTCTTTCTTTTAGCAATTCTACAAAAGTACTAGCCATATACATCCCAGAACCATACCCAGATGAGTTAAACTCAGAATAACGTGCTCCTTCTGCATCGAAAAACTTAAGAGAAGCAGTTTCATTTGCAGTAGTAATTATGGGCTCATTTGCAACAATACTAGCAAAAGTAGCAGCTAAATTAATATCACTATCCGCAGATTGTTTAGATAATGATATTAATATTTTTAAACGGTAAGAATTTATTAATTTTCTCCATTTAGAAGTATCTCCTCCAAAAATAATATCTCCACTAACAAAATTTACATTTGTTTTTAAAATTTCATTAGCCTCTGCTAGTTCTTTTAAAACACCAACAAACACTTCTTTTTGAGAAGTATATTCTGGATTAAAAACAGCTTCTGTTTCTCCCTTTAAAGCTTCTAGATATGGTACATCTCCAAAATTACTAGCTAATTCATTAAAATAATAAGCTCTAAAGAATTTACCTATAGCAACATATTCTGGTGCTTCTATACGTTCTGCTTCTTCCATCATTTTAGTTACTTCTCCTAAAATTTTATAGCTATCGAAGCTAGCGCGATCCCAGTTATAATACTGACTACTACTTTCTCCGTCTGATGATACTAACATCCGAGATGCGTACATTGGAGAAGTTCCATGAACTTCAAAAGTTTCTACTGCAATATTAGTCAGCAATAATTGTGGGTGAGTTTCCCTGACGTTATTAGGGTTTATATTAATCTCATCTAAGTCTGCACAAGACCAAAATGAAGTCAAAACCAGTATTCCGATTATGAATTTTATATTTTTCATTTTATTGATTATTATATTTTATTAAAATTTTGCGTTAACACCAATACCAATGTATCTTGTAGAAGGATCTTGTAAATTATCATCATTACCAAAGTCAGGATCAACAATATCTGCTTTTTTCCAAACCAATAGATTATACCCAGATAGAGTAGTGGTTAAACTTTTTAATCCTTTAATATTAACATCATCTGTTAGATCGTACTTTACAGAAAGAGTCCGTAATTTAAAAAAGCTACGATCAAAAATGTTTGCAAAAAATGCATCATCACTTTGTAATACTGCTGCTCGATAAGAATATGTTTGAGCCCAACTTTGCCAGTTAACAGCTGTACTATTTGGTTGGTACGTTCTAGTATCTGACGTTACTTTACCAAAAGCATCTCTTTTTACTTCTCCACTAACAACATTTACCCCTTTAGGTACAAATACTGGTGCCCCAGCAGCATATTCTGCATCTCTATATTTTGTAGAGTTTGGATGTTTACCACCCCACCACATTTTTTCAACAGTTTTAGATCTAAGCAAACCGCCCCATGCGCCATCTACACCAATATTTACTTGGAACTTTCCAATTGTAAAGTTGTTTTGCAAACCAAGTCTCCAATCTGGGGATTTGTTCCCTACTTTACTTTTAGTATTTACTCTAATAGGCAATCCATTTGTATTAATTACTAGTTCACCGTCTGAAGAAGTCTCCCAAGTTTTAGTGAAATAACTATCTGTTCGATCATTCAATTGCAAAGAGCCATAATTTGGTTGGTTACCATATATTTTAGTAATCCGTTGTGTATTAGTGCTCCAATTTGCCAGAATATCCCAACTAAATTTTTGATTTTGAATGGGTTTAGCCGTCAGGATAACTTCATATCCCTTGCGCGTAAATTCGTTTCCATTTACTTTTCTACCTGTAAAAGCCGAAGCAACAGATATGGGTAGATCAATTATATTATTAGTCATTAACTCATTATAATACGTAAAGTCTAATCCTATTTTATTATTTAATAATGCAGTGTTGAAACCTACTTCAAAAGTTGCTCTAGATTGCGGATTAATATTTGGATTTACTAAAGTATTAGGATATTGTAATTTAACTTTTCCATTAAAATTTTCATTATTCTCATAATACGCGCTTGTTTTATATGGAGATAATGCCCCAGAAACTTTAGCCCACGAAGTTTTAATTTTAAAGAAATCTATAGCTTCTGGCATATCGATTAAATTAGATACCATAGTACTCATAGAAGCTGATGGGTAAAAGAAAGAACGATTTTCTTTTGTTAATGTAGAAGACCAATCGTTTCTTCCTGTTAAATTTATATAAAAGGCATCGAATAAATCGATACTTAATGACCCATACACACCATTAGTCGCTTCTTCTCTATAGTTCGTATTACCTTTAATATTACCTGCCGTATTATTTAAACTATATACCCAAGGAACAACTAAACCATCCGTTGCATTATATTCTTCTTGGTATTTGCTATAAAAAGAAGCTGCTCCAACATTTAAATCCAATTTAAAATCGTCGCTAAAATCTTTTTTATAATTGGCTAAGAAATCATAGTCAACTACTAAATTCTTTTTATTCCATGTTTTATAATCCCCTTCTCTTGGGTCGCCATAGTTAAGGTATGTTTTTGGGCTTTGACGATCTTCGAATCTATTGTCAATTCTACCAGACCCTCTTACTTGGATATTAAAATTTTCTGTGAATTTGTATTTTAAACGCATTAATGCATTTACTTGATCACGATCGTATTTCTGGTTTAACTCATTAGCTGCAAAATATGCATTGTTATACCAAGCATAATTAAAGTTTGCCTGACGATACCCTTCTTGACCAGGAATATATTGGTGATTTTTTAGGTCTTCGCCATTTACATCATCACCCATCCACACTAATAAAGTATACATGTGGTTACGTGGACCATACCCATGACGAGGGTAGTTTGGAGAATATACTTTATTGTATGCTAACTTAGAATCTAAAGTTAATTTATCTGTAAGATATGTAGTAGCATTAAATGTTAAACCTCCTGTTTTTAGGCTAGAATTAGGCACTCTACCTTTATGATTTTTATAATTTACAGAAAGTCTAACAGATCCTTTTTCGCCATTATGACTAACAGCAAAATCTGTAGAATTTATTACAGCAGTACCCATAAAGTTATCTAAATTATCATGGTATTGCCAAGGTGTAGCTACTCTTTCATATTTAGATTTATCATCATACCTTGTACCAGCAACATCTCCCCACCAAGGAGTAGTTTCTCCTGTAACTTTATCTCTAATAGGACTATTCCATTGTGGTACCATAACACCAGGCTCAAATTTAGGCCCCCAAATCATATCTCCATCAGAGATACCGCCATCTTTACCGTCCCAAAATTCATACTTTCCGTTAGAGCCGTTACCATATTCTTTTTGAAACTCAGGAAAAACTGTAAAACCAGCAGATATCATAGTATTATGATTAACCTCTATTTTTAAACCTTCTCCTTTAGCTCTTTTAGTAGTAATTATAATTGCACCTGTACTAGCTCTGTTACCGTATAACGCAGAAGCTGTTTGTCCTTTTAAAACATTTACATCTGCAATATCATTAGGAGATATACTATAAAAATCTGTTCCTACAATAATCCCATCTACAACAACAATAGGAGAACCACCTCTTAAAGACATTTCTGCTTTTTGAAATAATCCGGTAGGGTTACTTACTGTTAAACCAGCAACCTGCCCAGTAAAAAGGCTTCCTACATTAGGTACAGCTACTTCATTAATAGTCTCTGCAGACATTTTTTGAGTAGTATATCCAATTTTCTTTTGATTCCGCTCTATTCCTAAAGCAGTTACAACTACTTCATCCAAACTTTCCGAATCTAGTAATAAACTAATGCTTGCACTTGTTTTACCCGAAGTATCAAATTCCTTTGTTGCATACCCTATATATGATAGCATAAGAATTCTGTTTTCATCCGATAATTCAATCTCAAAATTCCCATCAAAATCAGTAGCTGTGCCATTGGAACTTCCTTTAATAACAACAGAGGCTCCTGGCAAAGGAGCTTGATTTTCATCTAATACCGTTCCCGTAAATTTAGACTGGGAATGGCCAATGGCAAAAGCAAAAAATGCGGCTACCATTACAAATAATCTCTTTTTCATTTTTTTTAGTATTTGTAAACTTTGGTTAATTATTATGCCGCAAATATGCAACCAACAAGTTAAAATAAACACCTCAAAATATTAAGCTATTGCAATGTTTACATTAGGAATATTACCAAATTGTTACCAAAATCTGTTTACAAATACTCCGCAAGAAATTTCCTTCCCCACTTCCTTTTTTATGATGAAAAACCCTGCGAAATTAAATAGAGATTACCTCTTTCTTTGCCGGTATGCTGCAAACAAACGGAGCTAATTTTATTATTTCTAGAAAAGAGGATTACTCTTTAATTAAAAAAGAAGATACTGCCGTAGGTTTTGAATACAAATACATTTTCGGCAAACAAATATCTTCTATGGGTTTTGAAACGGTTTTATTAGAAGTTAAACCAAATTTGAAAAGGGAAAAAGTTACAACAGATGCTTATGAATTTAAGTATATTCTATCTAAAAAGTGCTACTACGCATAAGAGAAGATGAAGTGCTTTTAAAAGAGGGCGACTCTATTTTTTTTGATGGTAAAATTCCTCACGTACTAAGCAACAAAAGGACTGAAACTTCTAAAATGTTAGTCGTCTATATTTTCATTTAGATATTTCTAAAACAATACCTCTTCTAACTCTACCAAAGAGTTCATAACATAAGTAGGTTCCGCTGATTTTAATTGTTCCTTTGTATGGGCTCCGGTAGTAACCCCTACTGTAATTCCGCAGTGCGCATTTTTCCCTTCTTGAATATCTATGATAGAGTCTCCTGCTTTTAATACTCGAGAGGCATCATTAATATGTAATACGTTCATCGCCTCAAAAATCATATCGGGATTTGGTCGTCCTCTCTTTACATCATCTGCCGTAATTAAAAGATCATACTCTACTCCTTTTTTCCAGTTCATTTTATTCAATAAAAATTGAGCTGTTTCTTTATTGTAACCCGTATTTAAGGCAATTTTTATTTCTGCTATTCTAATTTTTTTAAGTAATTTATCGACGCCCTTATAACTTTCCACGTACAATTCTTCATAAGCTTTAGCCAAGTAATCTTTAAACTCGTTAAAAATATAAGTTGCCAATTCTTCATTACCAACCCCTTCATGCGCTAGTATAATATCTTTTATAGCTTGTTCTTTCTCTTTACCTGCTCCGTGTTCTAGCACAAAATCTAAATCGACTAAATAGCCATGATTATTTATTGACTTTAGTAGCGTTTTATATACTACGTTATTTTCATTAACTACTGTTCCTGCCATATCAAAAACAACCATTTCTATTTTCTGCATTATTATAAATTAAAAATTTTAATAATATTTTCTTTAGCAAACCCTGCGCTTCCTGTCATTCCTTTACCTCCAATACCAGTCACTATATGGATATTCTTATCTATTATTTTTTCGTAAATATCTG
>NZ_JADGES010000006.1 GCF_016744255.1 Maribacter sp. | reverse complement strand
TTCATCTCTAAAAGTTAAAATAGCAGATGGTTCTAAACCAACAATTGGGATATTCTTAGCAACAATTGGCTTTAGTTTTTCTATATTTTTTAAAGCTAAAATTTTGGCTTGCTTTAAGAACCCTTTAGAAATATACGTTCTACCGCTTTCGCCATAAAAAAGAGATACATTATATCCCAATCTTGTCAATACTTCGATAGCATCCTTTCCTAATTCTACATCCAAATAACTCGTAAACTCATCTACATAAACGACAACCTCATTTTTAGACATAGTAGTCTTATTTTTAAATAGTTGAAGATAATTATTAAAATTAAAACTTGAAACTTTAGGAAGCGTTCTTTCTTTAGCTACCCCAGAGGTTTTCTTTATTAAACCACTAATAAAATTAGAATCATACATAGCATTTGTAAGTCTCGCAACCTTACTACCCAAACGATTCATCTTAGTACTATGCGCAAACAATTTTGCACGGAATGGATACCCATTTACCTCTTGGTATTGGTACAAAAATTCCGCTTTCAGGGTTGCCACATCTACATTACTAGGGCATTCGCTAGAACAGGCTTTACAACTGAGACATAAATCGAATACTTCTTTTAATTCTTTACTATCAAACTTATTTTTCTTATCCGAAGTGGTTAAAAATTCACGTAAAGCATTTGCTCTACCACGTGTAGTATCTTTTTCGTTCTTGGTAGCTTGGTAGCTTGGACACATAGCCCCAGACATATGATGTGTTTTACGACAATCCCCACTACCATTACATTTTTCTGCAGCTTTTAAAATACCCTCACTATCCGAAAAATTTAAAAGAGTTTTAATCTGAGGCTCTTCTCTTCCTATTTCATAGCGTAGAGATTCGTCCATAGGATAAGCGTCTACTATTTTCCCTGGATTAAAAATGTTACTAGGGTCAAAATAAGATTTTACTCTTCGTAATAACTCATAATTTTTGTCCCCTATCATTAAAGGAATAAATTCTGCTCTAACTATACCATCTCCATGTTCCCCACTAAAAGAACCTTTGTATTTTTTTGTAAGAACCGCCACATCGGTAGTGATTGCCCTAAACAAGCCTACATCCTCGCTTTTCTTTAAGTTAAGAATAGGTCTTAAATGCAATTCCCCAGCACCAGCATGCGCATAATATACTGCTTGCTGCTTGTGCTTTTTCATTATTAGAGTAAACTCCCCTATAAACTCTTTTAAATCTTCTAAAGCAACTGCCGTATCTTCTATACATGCAACCGCTTTCTTGTCTCCTACTATATTTCCTAAAAGCCCAAGTCCTGCTTTTCGCAAAGCAACTGCCTTAGCTATATCTGCACCTTTTAATACAGCTTCCGCATAACTTAAATTAGATTCTTTTACTTTTCTAAGTACACCTTTCACTTGCTCATCTAAATCTTCTTCCGAATAGGCATTTACCTGCAGCATAAGCAAAGCTTCTGGATCGCCTTCTACAAAAAACCGATTAACTAATTGTGCTCGGTTACTCTTAGTGCAATCTAAAATAACCTTATCCATCATTTCGCAGAGGTGCAAATTACAATCCATTACAGGAACGACATCTGTTAAACAGTCTTCTAAGGAATTATAATGCGTTATAACCATAGCCGACAATGGAGGCGGCAAATCGTCCAATTTAACCGTTATTTCTGTCGTAAAAGCAAGTGTCCCTTCACTACCACTTAATAATTTACACAAATTAAAATCATCCTGTGCATCTCCAAAAACTGCATTATTTAACAACTCGTCTACAGCATACCCTGTATTTCTTCTGTGAATAGATTTTTTGGGAAACTCATTGTTTATTTCTTTTTGTATACTTTTATTATTCAGCTCTTTATATATATTCTTGTAAATATATGCTTCAAGTGAATCTGATTCCATTTTTTTTTGAAATTCAGCACTAGAAAGCGCTTTAAACTCCACTTCTGAGCCGTCTGAAAGAATGGTTTTTAAAGAAACTACCTTATCTCTAGTTACACCATATTGTATAGATGTAGTCCCTGAAGAATTGTTACCAACCATACCACCAATCATACAACGATTAGAAGTCGATGTATTTGGTCCAAAAAATAAACCATAAGGTTTTAAATATAAGTTTAATTCATCTCGAATTACACCTGGATGCACCGTTATTTGCTTTTTCTCTTTGTCTAAAGAAACAATCTTTGTAAAGTTTTTAGATACATCTACAACAATTCCGTCTCCCACACATTGCCCCGCCAAAGAAGTTCCTGCCGTTCTAGGAATTAATCCCACTTTATGTGTATTTGCAAAATGTATTAGCTCTTTTATATCGGGTACTGAACTTGGAAAAGCGACTGCCATTGGAATTTTCCTATAAACAGAAGCATCTGTAGCATACAATGTTCTGCTTAAATTATCGATCTGTAATTCCCCCTTTAATCTATCTCCTAATTCCTCTAAAATTATTTTATCCAAAGCAGTACAATTTTGATAACAAATTTAAGTTTTTATTGTATGAGCCCCATTACACAAGAGCTCATTTTTTAATAGAAAATAAAATACTATGAAAATGTTCAAATTATTTATGGCAATACTTTGCCTTAGTACCTTGAGTTTAAAAGCTCAAGAAATTTCGGACCATGCCCTTGGTTTACGTTTAGGAGATAGCGATGGTTTCGGTGCTGAAATATCCTATCAAAAATTACTATCTAGAAGCAATAGATTAGAACTAGATTTAGGATTTAGAGACAGTCGTAATTACGACGCTGTTAAATTAGCAGGATTATACCAATGGGTATTCCCTATTGACCAGGGTTTTAATTGGTACTATGGTGCTGGTGGTGGCCTTGGAAGTGTAGATTTTAGATATAGGTATTATGATATCGATTATGATGGTGATGATGACAATGATGGTGTTTTTATTTTTGCGGCAGGAGATGTAGGCATAGAATACAACTTTGATTTCCCCTTGCTACTCTCTTTAGACTTTAGACCAGAAATTGGCATTCTTGGCTATAACGGGTTTTCTGATAATTTTGATTTTGATATAGCCTTAGGGGTTCGCTATCAATTTTAATCTACTAACCTCATAAAAAACAAGCCCTTAACTCTAAATGTTAAGGGCTTTTTTTATTTCTTATATATAAGTACATTTGCCACATCTAAAAATAAAAAACATTATGAAAAGAATTCTTTTGCCACTAGTTTTAATTATAACCTTAATAGCCTGCAACCAAAAACCAGAGGGCTATGTTATAAATGGTACTCTAAGAGGAGACGTTGCTGATGGCACACAAGTTATACTTAAAAAAATTGGAGAGAATAATCAACCAGTTGCCATAGATACTGTTTTAACTACAGGCGGCACCTATACTTTTTCTGGCAAACCAACAACTCCAGAACTTCACTATATCTTCGTAGATAAACTTCCAGGTTATACTGTTGTTGTTTTAGAAAATGGCGAAATTGAAATCTCAGCCCAAAAAGACAGCTTAAACCTTGCTAAAATAAAAGGAACTATTCAGAATGATATTTTTTCTGACTATATGGAAAAATCATTAGCAATGTCTAACAGAGCCATGTCTATACAAAAAGACCTTCAGAAAGCTAATATAGAAAAGAATGATGCTGTTATTAGCGCGTTAAGTGATGAAATGAAGGAACTACAAGAGGAACACAAGGATTTTGAAATTGATTATATAAAAGCAAATCCAAATGGGCTAATATCCGCATTATTAATTGATAAAGCAATAGCTTCTAGAGTTGTACCTACAGAAGACCTAAAAGCGCTATATGAAGGTTTATCTCCTGAAATTAAAAGTAACAAAGTTGCCGAAAATGTTTTACAACGCATTTCGTTTTTAGAAGAAAAAGCTTCTAATGGACAAAATACAACAGTAGGTAAAAAAGCACCTAACTTTAGTGCAAAATCTCCAGAAGGTAAAGAAATTGCTTTAAATGATATTCTAGGCAAAGTTACCTTAATAGATTTTTGGGCTGCATGGTGTAAGCCTTGTAGAGCTGAGAACCCTAATGTTCTTGCTGTTTACAAAAAATACCATAAGAAAGGTTTGAACATTATTGGTGTTTCTTTAGATAAAGATGGCGAACAATGGAAAAAAGCTATTTTAGATGACAAGTTAGAATGGAACCAAGTATCTAACCTAGCTTATTTTAATGATGAAATTGCTAAATTATACAATGTAGATGCTATTCCTGCTGCATTTTTATTAGATGAGAATGGCGTAATCATAGCTAAGAACCTAAGAGGAGATGCTTTAGAACAAAAAGTAGCCGAATTACTTAACTAGTAATTTTACTGCTATAAAAAGAGGCCGTCTAAAAACATTTAGGCGGTTTTTTTAGTTTTGGCTTATTAGATAAATTCTGGTTTTCAATTAATAGATTGAGTAAAAAAGCAAGGAAATTTTTACGCTCTTAGGGTTACCTTTTTTAGGTTGTGAGCCATGGGTCTTCTCTAAAACGCTTAAATCTAACCGAATCTAAAATTAATTAACTATACGTACGGGATGATTCTTGGGTGCCAAATCATCATAACTGGGTGGAAGCGGACTCAACTGGTCTTGATTATTGGTCTTCCATACTACTTTTCTGATCATAACTAAAGTTACGAACCTCTAAATTTAAATCAAAAAAAAGAAGCTGCCTTTTTAGACAGCCTCTTATATTATTATTGATTTGTACCCTATAACTAAGAGTATGTAAGTTTATTGATATTATAATCTACTAAAATTTCATTTAAATTTTGAATGAAGCTTAAGTAAGCTGTGTTGTCTTGATTTTTGTTTGCCATAATTATTTGGGGGTTTAGAGGGTAAATTAGTTTTTGTTTAATAAGACTACATAAAGTCTAATTCTACCAATTCATTAATACTTAATATTTCGTTTAAATCTTGAAGGAATGCTAAGTATTCCTCTCCGTAGGTGTCATAAAGCATATTAAAAATGGTTAAAATTAGTATTAAGACTTGGGTTTTAATTTCTACGTAAACATAATTATAACGTTTCTTTAGACCAATTAATTGTGGTGTATTAAGCAAAACTTGTTGTGAAGCTGCTAATTTGTGTTTGTTTAGACAAAAAGCCACGTTAAGCCTTGTGTTTATAAGCTTTTATTGACTTATGCAGTTCATCGAATTTTTTAGAATTTGACCTGATATGTTATACCTGCCGACACAGACCAAAAGAATTTCCCAGGGTTAAAAACAAGTTCTTGATGCGCAATTCCTAAGTTTGCCTTATAAATATTAGGGTTCTTTTTTCCTGTGAATTGATATTCGAATAACAGTTGTTGCGACTCTACATAAAATACGGTTTCAGCCAATAAGGTGTCTTGTGCATTACGTAATTGTTTTAATTCTGATGAGTATCCAACTACGGCAGTTACTCCAAGATAGTTTTGCTTATCTCTAAGATACTTTCTAGCAAGTGCTGTTCCTGAAAACCCTAAATTTTTACCGCTTATAGATGTAATATATGGACGAGCTGAAAAGTAATAGTTACCTTTATATAAACCTACACTAGCTGTCATAATAGTGGCTTTTATAGTTTTAAAATCCATATATCGTATTCCTAAAGATAGCTCCATATTTTTAGGATAATTTGCATATACCTCTACTCCTGCCCTGTGCTTAGAATATATAGAAGCGTTAGAAAAACCATAATTTAAATACCCATAAAACATTTTGGATAGCTTGGGGTAAAAATCTAACTCGTATTGTAAACCATGCGTGTTAAACCTGTTACTATAATTAATTCTAGGAATAATAGGTCCTGAAAGCGTTTCTCTTTTATATTCTATACTGGAATAAAACATGGGGTCATATGCCACATCGAAAATCTCGAAACTATTAGAAATACCAATTTGGTTACGCAATGGTTCTTCCTGTTTTGCTTCGGACGTATCTTCTTCTATACTCGATTCACCGGTTATTCCATCCATAGCATATTGCTTCTGTTTTAGAAGGTCTATGTCTTCTTCTATATAATTTAATGCTTTGTTAGATAAACCTAAAGCGGTGGCATAATTTTCGGAATACAACTCATTATTAATCGCAGCAACCCAAACTTCTTTAATTCCCTTTTCTTTGGTGGTTATTTTATTAAAGTGTTTTCTAGCATCATCATATTTTGCATCCCATGTATACGTTTTGGCTAAAAGGATACGAACATCCGTATAATCGGGGTAAACACTTAAAATATGATATAATGTATCTCTTGCTTCGGTACGGTTTCCTGCGAAAGCCAAATCTCTAGCAGTAATGAAAGAAGTATCTGGGTCTCCCGAGTATGCACTTTCTTGTGCAGAAATACACATGCAAAAAAAGTATAGTAATAAAGTAATGTATGTTTTTAATAGGTGCATTAGAATTGGGTTTCTACATTTTTTTGTTTAGAGACTAGGGTAATTGCTCTTAATACTTTGGAAATTACTTCTTTAGAATCAATATTGTTTTCTTCTATTTTTTCTTTAAGTTCTATGGCTCTTTCATTTTCATTAGACCAGTAGTAAGTATCTAACAGTGCAGAATAGCCATCATCGTAGGTTGGGTATTTTCGTACTACTTCTTCTAACAACAACATAGAAGTAGTGTATTCCTTTTTCCAAGCGTGCAACCTGCCAACCAAAATTTCTGTATCCGAGTGCCTTGGTATTTTAGATAAAATATGATTGCATAATAATAAAGAACGATCCCAATCCTTATTAAAAGAAAGGTTTCTAGCTGTTATATATGCATTGTCATAATCTTTTCCATTAAATACACTTTCTATCCATATTTTATCTTGTTTAGATAATTCTGCTATAGTTGTGTTGTATAGGGATAAAGAATCTGGAATAATTTTATTGTTTTTAGTAACGTAGTTATTTACAGATTTAAAAAAACTAAAATCTTGTTCTATTTTTTTGGATAGGTTGGCATCTTCTTCTATCTGTAGGTTTAATTTCTCATTTAATGCATAGACCTTATTTTTACTTATAAAATGTGAACCTTTAATATAATCTACAATAGCATTACGTCTTTTAATAAGTGGTATCTGCTTGGAAGTACTAAAAGTACTTTTGTGTATTAAAGCATCTCCAAGCCAAGCATTTTGATTCGGTACGTTTAATTTATAATTTGCATTTAGGTACGACAGTATGCTCGGAGCTATATCTGCATGCGAGGTTAAAGATGGTATTGTTCTAGCCTCTTTCTGTAATGGGCTATAAATAAGCAAAGGCACTCTATAACGCTGTAAATTATTAGATTGTGGAAGATCTGTAGTGTTATGACTACCAGTAATAATAAAGATGGTATTCTTATATTCTGATTTACTTTTGTAAGATTCCATAAAAGCTTTTAACGCTTTATCTGTATAAAGCATACTTGCTAATAATTCTTTGTTTTTAGAAATCAGTTTTTTTGCTCGTTTATCTAGGTTTAGTTGTTCTAATTTTTTCTCTACCTTTTCTATACATATATCTTGACCAGGAATTAAAAAAGGGTTTTTAGAACTGAGTGTTAGTAAAACATCGAATCTTGGTTTTTTACTAGAAAAGTAACTTGTATTAAATTTTTTATACATTTCAGTATCTGGATATCCCAAAGAAATACCCGCAGCATCTTCCTCTTGTAACGTATAATTTTTACCAAAATCTTGTTTATCAATAATACGATCTACACGTTCTTCATCTAAAAATTTATCCATGTAATTAAGAGCACTATTTCCTCCATAATTAAAAGAAGTTATATAACCGTTTTTCTTTAAAACACTATATAATGTATTTCTGTGAGTATAGTTCTCTAAATTCGTAAAACCTTCTTTTCCAAAGGGTAGAGAGCCAACGATATTTGGAATAGTAGCAAAACTTTCGCCACTATTACTTAAATGGTTCTCCCAATAGATACTTTTGGTTGTTAAACTTTGTAGGAAAGGTGTAAACCCTTTGTATTTTGCATTTGCACCCACAAAATCGGAGCCTAAACCTTCTATAATTATAAATAGAATATTTGGTTTTCTAGGAGCTGAGTTTAATAATGGAGTTAACACATCTTTAGGCAATTTACTTTTTAATAATGGGTATTCTAAAGTTCCTTCGTAGGTGTTATTTTCTAAGATGTAATCTTTTAAGCTAATAATTAAATGGTTGGTTTTATTTTCATTAACAGGTTTTTTACTGGCATATAAGGTTGCAAGAAATAAGCTGAAGAGTATTATGGTAAAAGGGTACATTCTACTTATAATACTATACGCTCTAGAAGTTACCTTATGCAGGTAATAACTTAGACTAAAGCAAATTAGTAAAAGACCAATTACTGGTGCTATAGAGAATAGTACTGTGTCCGATTTAGAAAGGCTAAGAATATCGGTTCCTAATATTTCATAATTCTGCACATAATATTGTATTAAAAGAGCCTCAACAATGATTAAAAAGACTAAAATAATTTTCACCGATTTATAGCCTAATTCCGGTTTTTTATTCTCTAAAAAATTGAACAAAAAGGAAAGAATAAGAGCGGTTATAGCAACATAACCAGTATGGTTTAATAATAGTAAAAAGAAGCTTTTATTAATTACAGTATCTAAAACCCCACTTAAATAAAGGCTCAAATTTTGGTAGAATGACAATACAATTAATGCCCCAAAAAAAGTAAGTACTAAAGGAATAAAATCCTTTAGCTTTTTTGGAGTATTATTTTTTGGTATGTTTTGTTCTACTTGCATTTTACGCTGTTTTTGCGAATCCTTTTCGTACTTGGGATCCCCAACCAGATTTAATTTTAAATAGTTTTTTATAATTACCACGAATAGCAGCAAATACTACTATTGGATGAAAAGTTATAGGTTCTACAATAGCACAAAACATTAGAATTAAAATGTCTTTTGTTTTTTTGTATTCGTTGTACGCGTATACATCCCACAGAATAGCATAAAATGAAAACATAATAGAAAACACGTAAATTGTCGCAGTAATAGCAATGAAGAAATCCCAATTAATTATACCTAAATAAAAAAATAGGAAAATAGTTAACATTCCAAAAAATTCTAACATAGGAGCTAACCATTCATAGAAAAACCAATACGGATAACTAAGCATACCCAATCTTCCGTATTTTGGATTAAAGAACATGTCTTTGTGCTTAAAAAGAGTTTCTAGGTTACCTCTAGCCCATCTGTCTCTTTGATTTACAAGTATTTTTAAATCTTCGGGAACCTCGGTCCAACATAAAGGATCAGGAATATATTCTATGGTATAAGGTATTTTACGATCGTGCATATACCTTCTCATTTTAAAGACAATTTCCATATCTTCTCCTACGGTATTGGTATCATAACCATCTACAGCTAATGCTAATTCACGGTCAAAAAAACCAAAAGCACCCGAGATGATTAACAAGCTATCTATTCTTCCCCACGCCATTCTTCCTAAGATAAAAGAACGTGTATATTCTAATAACTGAAACCTTGCTAACCAATTGGTTGGTAATTTAATTTCTTCTAATTGCCCACCTTGAATGACACAAGAATTGGCTACTCTAATAACACCACCAACAGCAATAACCTTTTTTTCGGAACGCTGATAAAAAGATTTTACAACATGTAATAAGGCATCTGGTAACAAAAGGCAATCTACATCTATACAACCAACATACTTATTGGTAGATAGAGCCATACCAGTATTTAAGGCATCAGACTTACCCCCATTTTCTTTATCTATTACGGTAAGTTTAGAAAATGCTCTTTGGGGAGATTTATAAATACCACGTATAGGTTTGGACTTCCAATTGGGATCTATTTCTTGGTCAATTTTAACCAAGTCATAGGCATCAATCATTTTTTGTAAGGTATCATCTTTACTACCATCATTAACCACCATGACTTCGTAATTCACATATTTTAATGACATTAGAGATCTAATATTCTCTACAATGGTCATTCCTTCATTGTATGCTGGCGCAATTATGGTAATACTTGGAGCCAAAGGAGATGCCATTAGTTTAGACATGTCTCCGAAGCTATTTTTATTCTTGTAGTGTATGGTATTTCTTGTAGATAAATATCCCATCGCAATAAAAAAAGTGAATAGGATAACCGTAAACAAGAAAAAAACAATGTTTATATATTCTAAAATGATATTAAAAAAACCACTATCCATTTAGTCTTTCGAACAGTTTAGAGGAGAAGGTATAAAATTGCTCCAAGAAAGAAGCTTCTTTCTTATTTACGGTATCAATAGCAATTGGCATAGACTCTTCTATTGTTTTAGCAGCTTGTATATTGTTTTTCTTTAATTCTGTTTCATAATCGTTTAAAAAAGCATATTCCAAAGGAATAGGTTCCGTACTCTGGGTGTCTTCTGTAGACACTAGATTTAGCACTTTTTCTTCTTTAATGTTTATTTGATTTTGAAGTTGAGCAATACATATTAAAGCTTTTTGTCGAACATTATTATCTGGATCACCTAACAACTTATTTAAAAGTTTAAGCTCTTTTTTATCTCCGACAGCAACAATTTCATCTAGTAATATAAGTTTGGACTCTGAATCAGAATTACTAAATAACTCTTCAATTAGGTTTACCTCACTTATATATTCTTCTTCTTTTACTTTCATATCAACATCTATGTTTTGAACATTTTTTTGATGAATTTTTTCTAATACTTCTAAAATTCTTTCTTTAATAGAATCATTGTTTTCTTCTATTAAAAATTCTTGTAACAATGGAATTTCTCTTGCATCTCCAAAGGTTACCATATCTTCAAGGGTTACCATCATTTCTAAATCTTTATCACTATAAAAAATGGGTTTAGGAATACTATTTAGAATATTCGTAGTGGTGTCCTTATTTACAACCTCCTTATCCTCTTTTTTAGGTAATACAGTAGTAAAATCTACATCATACTCCATTAAATTAATTACTTCTGGATGACTATTAGATTTTTCAGGTTCCTTAGGTGTAATCTTTATTTCTTCATAAATAGTTTCTATTTCTTTAATATTTAGAACATCGATATCATCTATAGATACGGGTTTATTAACGGACGCTACTTCTTCATAAACAACAGGTATAAAGCTTACTACAGTTTCTTTCTTTGTCTCTTTAGAAAATTCATTATCATAAATTATATCTGGCACTTGTTTATAGAAATTATCTAAACTTGGAGTGTTTTCTTTTTTCTTAAGAGTAACAAGAGGAAGAAAATCTAATTTAAATTCTTTTGTATCGCTTGTGTTTAGGAGAGGTTTTACTATTTCAAAAACCACCTCTAAATCATTCATATTTTTACCTACTACTTTTTGAAAGTTTACAATAATATCCTTAACATTACTTGTATTATTATCTAAGGGCTTGTGTTTTTCGATAACTTTAGGTTCTTCGCTAGATATAATAGGAAGAAAACCTAGATTTATAGTATCCTCCTTTTTAGGGTTGGGGTCTTTAATAGTAGATTTTAGTTCTTCTTTTCTAATTTCTTGAATGACTTCTTTTACGTTTTCTATTTCTATAGCCTCTTGCCCTTTTTTATCGGTATCCATATTTTGTATAGTTTTGGTACTAGAATCTATAGTTTTATCCTCCATAATCGCTGTTTCTAGATCTTCCGGAATATTATGGTGTATATTAGTTTCTATATCTTCTGTAGGTAATATACTTTCTGGAGCAATAGCATTAATGGTACTTAGAGCTTTGCTCTTAACAGAAAAATTACGCTCTTTGAATTCTATTTGACTTAAAAATGGTAAATCGTCTTCCGTACCTATTACGGCTAATGCACTTAAAATTGCAATTTTTGTATTCGCCGAAGAGTTCCAGAAAACTAGTTTTAAGGTCTCTGTAGCATTTAGGAATGCAAATTCTTTTATACATTGTATAGCTTCTTCTCTTATTTGGATGTTTTTATGTTTCACCAATTCTATAATAGATAACTCTGCATCGTTTTGGTTATAATGCTTAATTAAACGTAGAGAAAAAAGAACCACATGTTTATTCCCAGATGTTAGCCATTGTTTAAACTTTGGAGGTTGAAAATCTTTTTGGTTACGAAGAACTTCTAACAGTTTTAATTGCTGCCACTCCGATATTCTATATTTGGTTGTGTCTAGAAAATGTGAAATACCTTCCTGTTTTAAGGTAACAGTTGCTATCTCTGCTTGTTTACGGATAGTACCACGTTTATCATTAATAAATTTGGTAATAAACCCATAAGATTCTACAACATGCATTTGTGTAAGCTCAAAAATACCTTTCGATATAAGTTGCCAACGCCAACTTTCTAATTTTTTATAAGCGTCTTTATGTAGTTCTAATTCTTTGTAAAGCGTAAAAAGAGATTTTTGTATTTTTCCACTGACATCTTTACCAAGATCCAATAAGACTTCGGAAAGAATTCTTCGGTTAAATGTATCCTTTAAAAATTGTCTAATTTCTATTTTAAGCTTTATATAGCTTGTTTTTTCATCCTTAGAACTATTTTCTTCAAAAAATAAAAACTCACTTATTATAGGTGATAAATCTTTCTTTTTCTGGTCTATAATTTTGTTCTGAGAGGATAATTTGTTCCTAAAGTAGAATATACCGATAAAATATAGTGCTGCCAAGCTCACAAATAATATGGAAAGGTCCCATAGTAGATCTGTGTGTATTTTTGGCGCAGTAATTAACGCTTGGGGGCTATATCGCGTAATTGTACTTAACAATGTTTATTTATTCAATTCTTTAGTAATTCTTAATAATAATTCGGTTGGACTAAAAGGTTTCGATACAAAATCATTGGCTCCTAATTCAAAAGCACTTAGAACATTTTCTTCATTTCCTGCTGAGGAAATTATAATAATAGGTATGTTTAGTTTAAGTTCATTTCTCACAAAATCTACTAATTCAATTCCGGAGAAATAAGGCATCATTATATCGCTTACAATAATATCTGGAATACTTTTACTTAAATATTCTTTTACTTCCTTTCCGTTACTAACAAAGGTTACTTGGTAACCCTCTTTTTTAAGTCTAAATTGAAGTAAAGAAACAAGTAGTTGGTCATCATCTGCAAGCAATATTTTTTTGGTCATGCTTGGTTTCTATTGTTTTCTTAATTTATTTAAAGCAACGTCTAGTTCTTGTTCTACTTTAGGATACTCAATTAAAAAACGGCTGTATAAAAACTCCACATGTTTTTTATCAACATTGTTCTTACAACTATTCTGAATTTGCACAATAATTTCAAGTAAGCTTTCTGTTTCTAACATGGCTAAGCCTGCCTTTATTTTATGTGCGGCAAGAGAAACGTCGTCAAAAGAATTATTAGTTAAATGTACTTTTACAACACCAATAAATTCTAATGCGTTTTGCTTGTAAAGACGAATTAATTCATCTAATAATTCTATTTGCCCCATACATTCTTTCCAGATTGGGGTTAGGTCTATATCCTTTTTAGTATTTAAATCTTTCTGTACTTCAATAAAGACCTGCGGTTCTTCTGCTAAGACTGCTTTCATATTTTTATTTTTAACTAGTTTTATTAATAATTCATCTGGACTATACGGTTTTAATATAAAATCGTTAATTCCGTATTCTTTACAGAGCTGTTCATCTCTTGCGCTAAAGTCTGCTGATAGGGCAATTATTGGTACTTGATTAATATCTTTTCTCTTACTATTTCTTATTTTTTCAGTAACCTCAAATCCATTCATTACAGGCATTTTAAGGTCCATTAAAACAACATCAATTTTCTTGGTTTTTAATATTTCAAGTCCGTATTTAGCATCATCTGTTATGTAAGTTTTACAATTCCATGAACCTAGACGTTGTTCAATCAATTTTTGATTTAATAGGTTGTCTTCAAAAACTAAAATACCGGTGCCATTCACCAGTTGTTTTCCTTTTTCAAGGTTTATGGTATTTTTATTTTTATTAACGACTTTAGAATCATCCCCTTCCATATAAGGAAGTGTAAAATTAAAAGTGGTACCTCTACCCTCTTTACTTTCTACTTGAATATTACCTTCTAATTTTTCTATAATCTGTTTTACAATACTTAACCCTAAACCAGTACCACCATACTTGGTAAATGTATCGTGCTCTGCTTGTTTATATGAGTCAAAGATGTGACTCAATTGTTTTTGAGACATACCAATACCGGTATCTGCAATAGTAAACTCAATTACATATTCTTTTTTATTTATTAATTCTTTTAGTGTTATTTCTAAACATATTTCTCCTTTTTCTACAAATTTTATTGCATTACCTATTATATTCAATAGGATTTGAGATAATTTCGATGGGTCTCCTATGAGTGTTTCAGGAATTGCTTCATCTAATTTGGTATGTAATTTTATGTTCTTGTCAACAATAAGTGTTTGGCATAGATAGGTGGCGTCTTTAACGAGGCTATGAAAATTAAAATCAATACTTTCAAACTCCTCTAATCCTGCAGATAGTTTAGAATATTCTAATAATTCATTAATGATTTCCATTAAAGAGTACGATGCAGACTGTATAGCATTTACTTGCTCTAGCTGCTTCTCTTTAAGCTTACTTTCTTTTAATAAATCTGCAAAACCTATAATACCGTTTAAAGGAGTTCTTATTTCATGGCTAACATTTGCAATTAATTTATTGGCATCAGAACTTGTATTTTCTAGAGGTACTTCTCCTATAGATCCTCCAGATGCTTCTTGCATAATTACATCTTCATAATATGCAGGAATAAGCGGGTTAAAAATCTTAGTTTCTAAGTTTTTCTTAAACGAAGAGAAAGATTTTTTGAGTTTAGAAGCTTCTTCTGAACTTAATTCATCGAATGAAAATTCACGTAATGACGATTCTAAACGAGAAATTTGGTTTAGTAGGCTTTTTGCTTTCAATGGTTTGTGTTTTTATTAATATAATAAGTGGTTCTTTTTTGCTGTTTTTTTTATGTTAACGCTTTCTAAAACCTATTTTTACCTTATTATGCATCCATTAAAACTCCATTATTAAAGCCTAGTAGGCAATAAAATGTTCCCTAAGGGTAAAAAAGTGTTGTCAAATTGCCTAAATTGTAGGTCTAAAATTCTTATAAATGAAACGTTTTATCTATATTTTTTGCATTTTACCTATTTTTTCATGTGGTGAATCCCCTAGTAATAAGGAAGAAACATTAGAAGAGAAAGTGCAAAGAGTACATCAACAAGTAATTACGATAGACACGCATAACGACATAAATGTTGCTAATTTTACGGATAGCATCAATTATACACAGCGGTTAGATTCTCAAGTGAATCTTCCTAAAATGGAAGAAGGAGGTCTAGACGTTTCTTGGCTTATTGTTTATACTGGTCAAGATTCTTTAAGCGTAAATGGGTATAAAAGAGCAAAAGAAAATGCGGTAAGTAAATTTAATGCCATCCATAAATTGTGTAATGAAATTGCACCCGATAAAATAGAGCTTGCACTGAGTTCTGAAGATGTTAGAAGTATTACCAAAAAGGGTAAAAAAGTAGCAATGATTGGGGTTGAAAACGCATATCCTATTGGAGAAGATTTAGGAAATTTTAAAAAATATTATGATTTGGGAGCTAGGTATATTTCGCTATCCCATAATGGTCATAGTCAATTTTGCGATTCTAATACCGGAGAAAAAGATAGTGTTTGGTTGCATAATGGCTTAAGTGATCTAGGTAAATTAGCTGTAAAAGAAATGAATAGATTGGGTATTATGATTGATGTTTCTCATCCTTCTAAAGAATCTATGAAACAAATGATAGCTTTATCTAAAGCGCCCATTATAGCTTCTCATTCATCTGCAAGAGCATTATGTAATCATAGTAGAAATTTAGATGATGAACAACTTTTATTAATGAGAGATAACGGTGGTGTGGTACAAACAGTAGCTTTTAGTTCTTATTTAGATACAGAGAAACATAATAAAAGGGCCGATTATATGCGTATTATATATAAAAAAGTGGCAGATTCTCTAGAAATAGAATGGTATGACAGATCTCAGTTTTCTGCTTTATCCGCTCATCAGAGAGCTCATTTTATGGAGAATTACCCTAAAATTCTTAAAATCGGAAAAACTATAGCTAAAGAAGATAAACAAGCTCCTACAGGAGTTAATGTTTCCGATTTTGTAAATCATATCGATTATATGGTAAATCTAATAGGAATAAACCATGTAGGCATTAGCTCTGATTTTGATGGCGGTGGCGGTATCGAAGGATGGTCAGATGCTTCTGAAACTAGTAACGTTACCAGAGAATTAATTAAAAGAAACTATCCCGAAGAAGACATAGCTAAATTATGGGGAGGCAATTTATTACGCGTATTAGACCAAGTTCAAGAAATAGCTAGGTCTTACAATTAATTATCAGAACCTGCTAAACAGTCTTTTACATATTCTATTTTGATTTTCTCAGGACTATTTTCTAGTATAAAACTTAAAAATGAAGTTTTATACTAGAAAATAGTTTTAAAATAACTTTGGGCTAGAATTAAAGTTTGTTTTAGGAATTATTAAATTACAACCTAGTTTTTTATTCAAATTGGTAATAAAATAAGCGGATAATAATGGAGACTCTAGTTCCATATTTTGATGAACAAAAAAATGTATATTCTTTAATCCCTTATCTTTCCAATCTACAAGTTTATCAATCCAATCATCTAATCTAGAATAATCACTTTCATGGTTAGCGCCTACATACCTAATAAATGCCTCATTATTTGTTAGCCTCATGTGCATAATATCTCTCCTACCTGCAGTATCAACCAGTGTATTACTTATATTGTTTTCTTCTAACAAATGGTATAATTCATTAGCTACTTTTTCATTGTTAAACCAATCTGTATGCCTAAACTCCATAGATAAAGGAAATTCTTTAGGCCAATACTCTACAAAACGCACTACCCTTTCCCAATTTTTTGGTCCAAAATTGCTGTGCATTTGTAAAAAGATAGTTCCAAGTTTTTCTTTTAAATTAGAAGTAACATTCAAGTATTCATCTAAAATGGGGTATGCTTTATCATTTAAACGTCTTAAATGACTAACGCTTTGCGTAATTTTTGGGAAAAATTTAAAATATGAAGGTGTTTTGTTATACCAATTTTGGTATTGTTCTGTAGGGAAAATTCTATAAAAAGTTGCATTAAATTCTATGGCATTAAATTGCGAAGAATAATATACCAATTCATCTTTTGTTCCTCTTGGGTAAAAGTTTTTTAAATCTTGTTTGTTCCATTTAGCACAGCCAACATATACGTTTACTGGGTCTTTTGTTCTGCTTTTAGATAATATTTTTTTTGTTTCTAAGTGATCTGTAGGAATAGAAAAATCTATAATTTCGGGGTGTTCTACTTTTCCAAACTTCATGCTAAATGTTTTTAAATATTTTTTTGAAAGAAAAATACTTCATAAGTATGTAACAATATATGTAAATTTGATACTAATCCATTAATAACAATAAAGAAACACTTATGAAAACACTAAAACTTTGTATTGCAGTATTAACCTTAGCTTTCGTTACGCCTACTCAAGGCCAAACAGCTGATGAAATTATTAATTCATATTTTGAAAACATTGGAGGTTTAGAAAAAATAAAAACCGTATTGGGAGTTAAAATGATTGCTAAAGTGAACCAACAAGGAATGGAAATACCTTTAGAAATAGTACAGTTAAAAGACGGACGACAAATGACTCTTATTAACTTTCAAGGAAAAGAAATTAAACAAGGTGTTTTCGATGGTGAAACTTTATGGAGTCATAACTTTATGACCATGAAAGCAGAAAAGAGCGATGCGGAAGCTACAAGTAACTTTAAATTAAACGCTAACGATTTTCCAGATTCTTTTTTGGACTATAAAAATAAAGGGTACACCGTAGAACTAATAGGAAAAGAAACTATTGATGGAGCAGAAACTTTTAAAATAAAACTAATTAAAGAACCTGTAACGGTAGATGGTAAAGAAGAGGAAGATATTTCTTTTTACTTTTTTGATAGTGAAAACTTTGTTCCCATTGCTGTTCAAACCGAAGTGAAATCTGGTCCTGGTAAAGGAATGACATCTGAAGTAACCTTTAGTGATTACCAAGAAGTAGACGGAATTTATTTTCCATTTTCTATGACCCAAGGGGTTAAAGGGCAACCTGGAAGCCCTCTTACTATAGAATCTATAGTTCTTAATCCTGAAGTAGAAGAAAGTGCTTTTGCTTTTCCAGATGAAATGGAAACAGAAACAGAAACAGAAAAAAAATAATTACTAATAATTTTAAGACCCTTTTTTAAAGGGTCTTTTTAATTAATCTAACTAAAAATGAAAAGACTAATTATATCTGCAACTTTGGTTGCAATGGCATTTTCTTTTTCAGGTAATGCCCAAAACAGTAAAAAAAATAACGGAAAAGAAATTTTTGGAGACCTTACTGCAAGACATATAGGGCCTGCTCTAATGAGTGGTCGTATAAACGATTTAGAAATACACCCTACCAACAGTAGAATCATCTATGCTGGCGCAGCTGGCGGTGGAGTATGGAAATCTAATGATGCAGGAACTTCATTCAATCCAATTTTTGATGACTATTGCCAATCTATTGGGGCAATTACTCTAGATCCAAATGATCCAGATAATACAATTTATGTAGGAACGGGAGAGACTTGGCCTAGAAATAGTGTGTCTATTGGAGATGGATTATACAAATCTGTCGATGGTGGCTCTAATTGGAAAAAAATTGGATTAGAAAAATCCGAGCGCATAGCAAACGTAATTGTAAACCCAGAAAATTCCAAAGAAATTTATGTTGCAGCTTTAGGCGCACTTTGGGGAGATAGTGAAGAACGCGGTGTTTATAAATCTATGGATGGTGGAACAACATGGAATAGATTACTATATGTAGATGCAAAAACAGGATGTGCCGATTTAGTCATGGATCCTACTAATCCAAATATTCTCTATGCTTCTATGTGGGAATTTAGAAGATCTGGTTGGGGTTTTGAGTCTGGAGGTAGTAATAGTGCATTGTATAAATCCATCGATGGAGGCGCAAGTTGGAATAAAATTCACAAAGGATTCCCTGCTGGTAAATTAGGTCGTTTAGGGGTTGCTATAGCTCCTTCTAACCCTAATGTTCTTTATACTGTAATTGAAGCGGAGAAAGACGAGCGTAAAGGTTTATACCGAAGTAATGATTCTGGTGGTAGCTGGGAACAGTTAAACAATGATTTTGGAATTACAGTACGACCATTTTATTTTTCAAGAATTGTAGTAGATCCTAAAGATGAAAATGTAATAGTTAAAGGCGGACTAAGTGGTTCTATTTCTAGAGATGGAGGAAAAACGTTTAAATCTTTGGGAAGAATGCACAGTGATATTCATGATATTGCTTTTAGTATAAAAGATTCCGATATTATGTATGTTGGTACAGATGGTGGTGTATATCGCTCTTGGGATGGCGGAACAAATATGGAGATTGTAGAAAATTTACCATTATCTCAATTTTATCATATTAGTGTTGATAATGCTACTCCTTATAATGTTTATGGAGGTTTACAAGATAATGGTTCTTGGTATGGCCCTTCTTCTTCTCCTGGTGGTGTAGAGGCAAGAGACTGGAATTCTGTAGGTTATGGAGACGGTTTTAGAGTGTTAAAACACCCAACTAAGAATATTATTTATTCCGAAATGCAAGGTGCAGAAAATGTATGGAGGTTTGATGTGGACAGAAACCTATCCAAAACTATTCAACCTTTAGTTATCGATGAGGATACAAAATTACGTTTTAATTGGAATGCTCCTATGACTACTAGTTCTCACCAGCCAGATAGGTTTTATATGGGAAGTCAGTTTCTTCACAAATCTGAAGATATGGGAGATACATGGAAAATAATCTCTCCAGATTTAACCACTAATGACCCAACGAAACAAGCACAAGAGAATTCCGGAGGGTTATCTAAAGATAATTCTGGGGCAGAAAACCATACTACTATTTTCACTATTGCAGAATCTACCTTAGACCAAAATATACTTTGGGTAGGGACCGATGATGGAAATGTGCAAGTAAGTAAAGATGGCGGTAAATCATGGAATAATACCATTGCTAATATTTCAGGGCTTCCAAAAAATACATGGTGTTCTCATATCGAGGCTAGTGTTTTTAACAAAGGAACTGCCTATGCTGTTTTTGATGGTCATACTATGAATGACATGAATGCGTATGCCTATAAAACAACAGACTTTGGTGAAACATGGACTAATATTATTACGGAAGATGTTAATGGCTTTGTGAGAAATATTCAAGAAGACTACGAAAACCCAAACCTTCTTTTCTTAGGAACAGAGTTTGGATTATATATAACCATGGATGGTGGTAGCAATTGGAAAAAATTCACAAACAATATGCCATCCGTAGCGGTTCACTATATAGAACTACAAAAGGCTACCAATGACTTGGTAATGGGTACACACGGTAGAGGTGTTATTATAATCGATGATATTTCTCCTTTACGAGAGTTGAACGAGGAAATTATGAGTAAAAAACTTCATTTCTTTAAAAATAAACCAACTGTAATCAATGAAGAAACTAGTTTCTCTGGCAATTTTGGTAATGAAACGCAGTTCGTAGGAAGCAATAAAACTAAAAATGCACAAATTAAATATTATTTAAAAAGCAGACACACTTTTGGTAAAATGAGCCTAGAAATTCAAGATATGCAGGGCAATAAAATTGTAGAATTAGGCCCAGGAAAATCTAAAGGAATAAATATTGTTAATTGGGGGTATTCTAGAAAACAACCCAAAGTGGCCAAAGGAAAAACATTTACGTTTGGTGGTTTCACCTCTCCTACTGTTCCTGCCGGTACTTATAAAGCTATTATTAAGAAAGGAAAAGAAACCTTTGAGCATACGTTTGATTTGGTTTATGATTCTAAATCTACATTAACAGAAGCTGATCGTAAATTAAAAAATGAAACAACCATGCAACTGTATAATATGACAGAAGAATTGGCATATGTAGTTTATGAGCTAGATGCGATGTTAGATAAAGCTACCATAGAAAAAAATAAGAAAATGGTATCCAAACTAAATGCTCTTAAAGAGACATTAGTAATTACCACGGGAGATAATTATGTGGGTTCTGCAGAACCACAATTAAGAGAAAAAATGACCGATTTATTTAGTAAGTTGGCGAATAATTATGACAAACCAACTTCATCTGAGCGGACTAATTTAGAAGTTATTTCTACTAGATTTAATACAGCTAAGGAGAGTTTTAATAAGTTGAAAAAGAAGTTTAAAAATATAGAGACACTCCATTTAATGAGTTTTGAAGACTTTTTGGAAAGTAAATAATTAGTTTTAGGATTAGTAAAGGAGCCTTCATTATGTGAAGGCTCTTTTTGTTTAAAACCTGTTTAAAAGTATTTAATTATGTTTAAAAAAATAGCGCCCTATATTTCTACCTTTAGTAAAATACTTTCGTTATGAATCATAGGTCCCAGTATCTTTTAAAATTCCGCCCAGAAATTTTACCTAAAATTGTAAATGATTCCATGAGTCCTAGTGAAAAGTTTCAAAACCAAACACTTAGACCGGTATTGAAATTTCAAAATTTAATACTAATAGATGCTTTTCGTAATTATATTACAAAACATAAAAATAAATTTTACAAGCTTTCTTTAGAAAAGCGAATAGAATACATAGAAAATACTATTCAAAGAGATGTTAAATTTAGAAGTTTTTTAAAAGGAATGGTTGTAGGCCTTTTTACAGAAGAAGAATACCAAACCTATACTCAAAATTCTTCAGCACTTAACAAACGTATAATGAGCTTAGTAATAAAAAGACTTCAAGATCAAATACAACTTTTTGAACCAGAAGTATTAATCCACTAAGGATTCTCCATTTAAATTAGTAGTAAGTATGCTACTCATTAAATCAAAAAATGGTCTAATGGACTGGTATGCAATATCTATATCAGAGCTGAAATTTTTAGATAAAACCTGCTTGTCTGTAAATTTTTTTACAAAAATGAATTGCTTGCGCTTAATTAAATCAATATTTGGGTCTGTTTTATCAAAACCTTTAGGAGAAGTTTTAACAGAGTCTCCTACTATATCACCCCAAATTTCTTTAAAGTTGTTATCCTCTATAACTTCTCTAATCTCAGTTGAATCTAATTCAAATTCTTTTCTAATCCTTAGTAAATCGGCAGGTTCTGGAGCCCAAAAACCAGTAGCAACAAAACTATCTCCAGGTTTTATTTGTAAATAATACCCTCCTCTTAGTTTAGCTCCTACTCTTGCAAAAGAAATAGAAAAATGAGCTTTATAAGGTGTTTTATCCTTAGAAAAACGTACATCTCTATAAATACGAAATAGTTTCATTTTTTCTATCTCGTCATGTTTATTAAGATTATCCATGATTTGTGTAGCAAATCCTTTTACAACAGTTTGGTGTTCCTTAAATTCTGGTTTATTCTCAGTAAACCATTCTCTATTATTATTCTGTTCTAATTTTTTTAGAAAATCAAGTGTAGATTTTGTAATCATGGAATGTAACATTCGACTTAGGTGTTGTAATTTTGCTAAAGTTAACCATTTGAAATATAATCCTTTTTAATTATTGGTTAATTTTGAAACTTATAAATTCATGTAATATGAAACTGGAATCCGTTATCCATAAAATTATCCAACATAAAAAGCACCCTAATTTAAGGTATCGCTTAAAAGAAAAAGTAGAAGAATTTACCAATAGATTGTTCTATACACTTTTTGATATCGACACACCAGTAACCGAAAACCTTAAAACGTTAGAGGAAGATTTTGATGCTTTAGTGAATTTAGCTTGTTGGGAAGTAAATAAACCTTGCAAAAAAGTTTGGGAGAATTATGTAGAAAAATTACCTCAAATTTTAGAGAAGCTGAATATTGATGCAGAAGCTACTGTAGAATGTGATCCAGCATCTCTTTCTATTGAAGAAGTGTATATGGCGTATCCAGGTTTTTATGCCATTGCTATATACAGACTTGCCCATGAGTTGTACAAAGATGGTTTTCCTCTTGTACCTAGATTAATGACGGAATATGCACATAGACAAACTGGTGTAGATATTAACCCAGGAGCAACTATAGGAGGTGCTTTTCATATTGATCATGGGACAGGAATTGTTATAGGAGAAACGGCAATAATTAAAAACCATGTAAAAATATACCAAGGAGTTACCTTAGGTGGTTTGTATGTTGCCAAAAATCTTCAAAAAACGAAAAGACATCCTACTATAGAAAATAATGTAACTATTTATGCTAATGCTACAATCCTTGGTGGGAATACAATTATAGGAGAAAATAGTATTATTGGCGGAAATGCTTGGATTACAGCATCTGTGCCAGCTAATTCAACAGTTTATCATACACCAGAAATAAAAATAAAAACACTTCCGAATGTCTAAAACAATATTAGATTTAATAGGCAATACCCCATTGGTAGAAGCGAGAGTATTAAACCAAAATCCGAATGTAAAATTATATTTTAAAATGGAGGGTCATAATCCAGGAGGAAGTGTAAAAGACCGTGCCGCACTAAATATGATAAAGAACGGATTAGAGTCTGGGTCTATAAAAAAAGAGAATAAACTTATAGAAGCAACTAGTGGTAATACAGGTATAGCTCTTGCAATGATTGCTGGTATTTATGGCTTAGATATAGAATTGGTAATGCCCGAAAATTCTACAAAAGAAAGAGTGCAAACCATGAGAGCTTATGGAGCTAAAGTTACTTTGACTAGTGCTGATGTTGGTATTGAAGGAGCTAGGGATTATGCAGATAGCAAGGTTGCTAATGATGGGTATGTAATGCTCAATCAATTTGCTAATGAAGACAATTGGAAAGCGCATTATAAAACCACTGGCCCTGAAATCTGGAGAGATACGGACCAAAAAGTGACACACTTTGTTTCTGCAATGGGAACTACAGGTACTATTATGGGAACTTCTACCTACTTAAAAGAAGTAAACCCTGAAATACAAATAGTTGGGGTGCAACCTATGGACGGTGCCAAAATTCCAGGAATAAGAAAATGGCCTAAAGAATATTTACCCAAAATATTTGATGCTTCTAAGGTAGATACCGTTATGGAAGTAAATGCCGAACAAGCAACCCAAACAGCAATTAAACTTGCTAAGGAAGAAGGCATATTCTCAGGGATGAGCAGTGGCGGTGCAGCTTATGCCGCCCTAAAGTTGGCCTCTACTCTAGAAAGTGGTGTTATAGTTTCTATTATTTGCGATCGCGGTGATAGGTATTTGTCTTCTAATTTGTTCGATAATTAAGCTAATTTAAAGCCTCTGCTAATCCTATTTTAAAGGTGTTGAAATCTTGAAGGTAATTATGCCCTGCGTTTTTTATAGCGTAGAACTTTTTGTTATTCCCTGGTATTTCGTCAAATAGTTGCTTTCCGGAAGTAAAAGGTATGACTCTATCTTCTGTACCATGAAAGACAAATACCGGACAATTTATGTTTTGAACAAACTCATTGGAAGGAAACTTAAAATTAGATAACCAATCTATTGGTAGAAATGGAAACCTATGTTGACCCAACGATACAGCGCTATAAAAAGGAGATTCTAATATTAATTTAGAAGGCTTTTTATTCGCAGCCAAAAAAGAGGCTACACCAGTACCAAAGGATCTACCGTATAAAACTATTTTATCTTCGGAATACTTAGATAGTGTATAGTCGTAGGCCAATTTAGCATCTTCATAAATAGCATTTTCACTTAAAGCACCACTACTCTTTCCAAATTTTCGATAATCAATTAAGATTGCATCATACCCTTTTTCTGTTATTCTATTTGCTACATGTCCTAAGTGCGAAATATTTCCTGAATTTCCATGGAAATAGAGAACTACACCTTTGTCAGATTCATTTTTAATATGCACTGCGTTAAGTTTACTACCATCTTCTGTGTCTATCCAAAATTCCTCAAAAGGTTGGCAAAAATCATAGGTATGGTTCATGGGCATTTTAGAAGGCATAAAAACCAATTTCTCTTGGTTATAGTACGCTAAGGCAGCAATAGCAATGTATAAAACACCAATAATAAGAATAATTTTTTTTAATCTCTTCATGTAAATAATTAATTAAATTCTAAGCTATTTAGTATTAATCCAGAACCTGGAGCAACATGTTTTAATAGTGTATAATCTTCTTTTGTTAGGCTGCTTTTAAGCTGTTCTATGCTAAATTCTCCAAGCCCTATTTGTAATAGTGCACCCATCATCATTCTAATTTGGTACCGAATAAAACCTTTTCCTTTTACATGAAAAGCATAAGATGTATTAGGAAGAAAACTAGCTGTAATTATTTCATTTTCCTTAATAAAGGAAGAAACAATTTCTCGCTCTACTATCGTATTTTCTTGTAGTCTGGCAGTGTAACTAGAAAAATCATGGGTGCCGGTGAAATAGGTAGCTGCTTCTTTCATTAAACCTATATCCAAATTCTCTTGAATATTAGTTAAAAAAGGCGCACAAAAGGGATGGTTTTTTTCTCCAAAAGAAAATAAATAAACGTATTCCTTAAGCTTACTATTTTGTATAATATTAAAATCTTTCGTAGTTTCTTCTATAGTAAGAATACGGATATCTGAAGGTAAATTTTTATTGAAGAGTATTTTAAAATCTACCAAATTACCAATAGGTTCCTCATTAACAAAAAGTTCAAAAGCAGCATCTAAGGCAGATACCTTGGCATCTGTTCTGCCTGCTCCTAAAATTTTAAAAGACACATCTGGTAGAATATACTTTAAGGTTTTAGTTACCATGCTTTCAATGGTCTTTTGTCCTGGTTGTTTTTGCCAGCCACTGAAACGAAAACCTAAGTACTGTATTTTTATTAAATAATAAAATCTCTTCTTTTGCATTACCCCTTATTTCAACACTAAAAATAAATGATTTTTTAAGGACTACCTATTCCGGATATAACTAAGCAAAATAAATTTAATATTTTTTTGCAATTTGATAAGAACTTTAAGCAACCAAAAATACATATTATGACTAAAAACAACCTAAAACCACCGGTTTGGTTCTGGATTGTTAGTGCTATAGCTTTAGTATGGAATATAGCAGGTGCAGGAGCATATTTGCAGCATGCCTATATGACTATGCAAGATTTAGAGGCTTTACCACAAGTAGAAAAGTTTCTTTACGAACCCCAGCCTTCTTGGGTTACAGCTGCTTTTGCAATAGCTGTGTGGGGAGGAACTTTAGGGTGTATAGCGCTTTTATTAAGGAAAAAATGGGCGAAACCTGTATTACTCATATCTTTATTAGGAGTTTTAGCTCAAATGGCGCATTCCTTTTTTATATCTAATTCTTTTGAAGTATATGGCTCAGGAGCTGTGATAATGCCTATAATGGTTCTGATCATTTCTATAGCCTTAGTATTTTTTGCAAGAAAATCTACAGATAAAAATTAGATTTACTAGGAATCTAAATATCGTTGAATGGTACTAATTACAATTTTTCACCACAGATTTTAGACCATACTCAACATTGAATGCTGTTCATCGAATTTTTTAAAATAAACAAAATAAGGTGCCGTTTTAATTTTGAAATATGAGTTTCCCAAAAGACTCACAACCTACTTTATATGTATTTAATTTCTAAAATTATTCCATGGAAACGGACTCTGTACGCTACTTTAACAATCTTAGTTGCACTAATTGTATTAAGCTTTTATGGTTTATATACTAATATGTTTTATTTTTTTAAAATAGACAATTACATATTCCCTATCCTTTCTTTGGTACATTTTATTTTTTTATATGTTCTATGGTTTAAAATAAAAGAAAGTGAAATAAGTGATCCTCAGATGCGAAATTTAGAATATAGTTTATATGTGGTCTCCTTTATTTACATATTTAAATTAATAGATACTCTATATGTTCTCTCTACGTATAAAGAATTTGAAAGTCACCAATTACCGGCTACATTTTTTCCTGTTGGAGGTTTAATTATTGCTTTTTATATCCTATTATTAGGGTTAACATTATTATCCTTCTATTACAGAAAAAAATATGTTGGAGCATATAATATAGATATCCTTAATGAGCAAATAGATACTTGGGAATAACTTTAAGTAGTTCTAAAAATAATGTTTTTATGTAAAAGAGCCATACTGTTAAAGTATGGCTCTTTTGTTCCTTCCAGTGGGTTTATTACCTCGAAGTTTACTTCAAAATATATACAATTAGTTCCTTTTAATGCCTTGAGCTTACTTTATAATCCGCTAATATAGCTCCCGTATAAGTCTTTAAATTGATAACCTTCCGAAAATCGGTGCTTACTTAATTTTTTATGAGCTACTAACCCCCAAAGTAAAACCTCTTTTAAAAAATTTGTATCCTCAGTTGGAATATCTGGTTGATATTCTTTTATTAATTGAGCTAAGGGCGGCACATCATTTAAAGCTCTATGGTATTCTTTGTCTGTATAATCATCTTCTAATTCAAACCCTTCTCCATTATAAAACCATTGAATTAGCTCATCATACGGAGTTTCTTCTCCTTTACGTTCTAGTTTTTCTATTTTTGGAAAATAAGAGTTAAATATAGTTTTTACGGCATCATCTATTAATAGGGCAGCAACCCCGTCTGCACCTTCTTGCTCTCCTTCATAAACCAATTCAATTTTTCCAGTTATGGCAGGTATAACACCAATAAAATCACTTAATCTTACCGTGGTACTATCGGCACCACTTAGTAGCGTTCTTCTTTCTGCAGTACTGAGTAAGTTTTCAAAAGCAGTAATACTCGTTCTTGCACTTACACCACTTTTTGCATCTACGTATTCACTTTTTCTGGCTTCAAAACTAATTTGCTCCAAAATGTCTTTGGCTAAACTAGGCACATAAACCGCATTGGTTTGTCTAGAGTCTAAATTAGATTCTTGTTCTGTAATCTTACGAGCTGTTTGTATATCTTCTGGGTAATGGGTTAATATTTGGGATCCAATTCTATCTTTTAAAGGTGTAACAATACTTCCTCTATTGGTGTAATCTTCCGGATTTGCAGTAAATACAAATTGTAAATCTAAGGGCAAGCGTAATTTAAATCCTCGAATTTGAATATCTCCTTCTTGAAGAATATTAAATAAAGAAACTTGTATTCTTGCCTGTAAATCTGGTAATTCATTGATAACAAAAATACAGCGATTAGCGCGTGGAATCATTCCAAAGTGTAATACACGGTCATCCGCATAAGACAATTTTAAATTCGCTGCTTTTATAGGGTCTACATCTCCTATTAAATCGGCCACAGTAACATCTGGAGTTGCTAGCTTTTCATAAAAACGATCATCTCTATGTAACCAAGTAATCGGGGTTTGTTCTTTTTTTTCTTTAATTAATTCTATGGCATAACGAGATATAGGCTTTAAGGGGTCGTCATTAATTTCAGAGCCTTTAACCACCGGTATCCATTCGTCTAACAGACGAACCATAAGTCTTGCTAATCTTGTTTTTGCTTGTCCACGTAGTCCTAATAAATTAATATTATGCCTAGAGAGAATGGCTCTTTCTAATTCTGGAATTACCGTATTCTCGTAACCCCAAACTCCTTCAAAAGTAGTTTCTCCTTTTTTAATCTTATCTATTAAATTATCTCTAAGCTCATCTTTAATACTTTTAACCTTGTAGCCCGTATTTTTTAAATCGCCTAGGGTATTTATATTTTTAATTTTGTCTATCATTTTAATCTTTTTCTTCTATTAGCTTCGTAATCTTCGAAAATCATTTCGCCCAATCCTTTTAATCCTGTAAAGAAGGCTTTACCTTTATTGGCTTCTGTAAATTGTTTTATAAATTGCATTAAATACGGGTCTTGTGCAATCATAAAGGTAGTTATGGGAATATGTAATTTTCTAGCTTGCCTAGCCATATTATAGCATTTTTCCACAATATGTTCGTCTAAACCAACACTGTTTTTATAATAGGAACCATCGGATAATTTTAAGCAACTAGGCTTACCATCCGTAATCATAAAAATCTGCTTATTGGTATTTCTTTTTCTTCGGAGCATGTCCATGGCTAACTGTAACCCTGCAACTGTATTGGTATGGTAAGGACCAACTTTTAAATAGGGTAAATCTTTAATAGGTATGGGCCATGCGTCGTTACCAAAAACAAGAATATCTAATGTGTCTTTAGGGTATCTAGTGGTAATTAACTCTGCCAATGCCATAGCCACTTTTTTAGCGGGAGTTATACGGTCTTCACCATATAAAATCATGCTATGGCTTATGTCTATCATTAGTACGGTACTCATTTGAGCTTTATGCTCTGTATCTTCTACTACTAAATCTTCTTCATTTAAAATGAAATCTCCAATGCCATTATTTATCTGGGCATTCTTTATACTTTCCGTCATAGAAATATGTTCTAATCCGTCACCATAGGTATAGTTCCTTAAGTTTCCGGTATGCTCATCTCCTCTGCCAGGTTTACCTGTTTTATGATTACCGTTGCCACTTCGTTTGAGTTTACCGAAAATTTGCTCTAAAGCACGCTGACGAATAATTCTTTCCATTTTGGCAGTGATACTTAACTTCTTCTCTTCATTAGGGCCGTCCTTACCTCCTACTTCACCAGTATTTATATCTTCCTTTAAATATCCTTTATTCTTTAAATCGGCAATAAAATCGGCAATAGTATAATCTTCTGTTGTTAGTTCATATTCTTTATCTAATTCTCTAAGCCAATCTAAAGCTTCGTCCACATCACCAGAAGTATGTGTAATTAATTCCTGAAAAATATCAAACAACTTTTCAAAAGGTGTTTGGTCGGGAGCTTCATAATTAGAGAAGCGAAATCCTTTTCTTGTTTGTAAAGTCATTTTATAAAAATAATACAATAACCATAGCTAAAATAGATTTTATGAAAACTTAACTTTTCTTTTAAAGTATAGGTTTAGGTCTATTGTTAGACGTTTAAAAGTATTTAAACTTAAAAAAATAAATATTTTTTGATTGAGATGCAACCTTTTAAATTTGTTGTTGTCTTTAGAGATAGAAGACCAATACAAAAAGAACATAAATTAAGTACGTAACTATTATAATTGGAAGGTAATATCCAAAATATACATAACGACCTTGTTAAAAAAAGCAAGACTGGCGACCGGAGCTCACAATACCAATTGTATGAGCTCTATGTAGATGCTATGTATAATATTAGTTTCCGAATGGTAGGTATAAAAGAAGATGCCGAAGATGTAGTACAAGATAGCTTTATTGAAGCATTTAAAAAACTAGACACTTTTAAATACCAGAGTACATTTGGTTCTTGGTTAAAACGAATTGTTATTAATAAGAGTATTAATCATTTAAAAGTAAAACGAATATCCTTAACGCCTATTGAGAATCACGAATATCACTTGCAAGAAGAGGTAATAGTACCTAAGGAGGATATTGACTTATTTAAGGCGAAAAAAGGGATAGAAACATTACCAAATGGCTACAAACAGATAATTAGTCTTTACTTAATTGAAGGATATGATCATAATGAAATTGGAGAAATATTAGAGATAAGCACTTCTACTTCTAAATCCCAGTATCATAGAGCAAAAAAGAAATTAATTGAAATTATTAAGCAATTATGATGGATAATTTTGAAAAGAAAATCAGAGATAATAAAGAGTTTTTTGACGATAAAAAAGCGGACAGAAAAAAAATGTGGGATGCCATTTCTATGGAATTAGAAACAGAGCCAACGAAAGTAATTCCTTTTTGGAAATTCCCAATTTTTAAAGTTGCTGCTAGTATTCTTTTGATTGTAGGACTCTTTACTATAACAGGTCCTTTGGTATTAAATAATGCTGGTATAGAGACTAGTTATGCCAATAAAGAAATTTTAGACATTGAATCTCATTACGAAGGTTTGGTTGCCTACCAAGTAAAATTAGTACAGAATCATCCGGTATTAACGAAAGATGACAAAGTAGAGTTTTTATCTTTTATGCAAGAATTAGATGATGAATATTACTTATTAAAACTAGAAATGAGAAAGAACTTGGATAATGAGCTTATTCTAGAAGCTCTTATCGGTAATTATAAGAAGAGAATAGAACTTATAGAGAATTTATTGAAACAAATAAATTCTTCTAAAAAAATAAATGATGATTATGGTTATACACTATAAAAAACTGCTGCTATTCCTTATAGCAATCACATGGAACCTTAGTCTTATAGGACAGAATAAAGTATCTAAAACTATAGAAAAAACATTTTCTATGACGAATTCGGGAAAACTTTATTTAGAGAACAATTATGGAGAAATTTCTGTTCATGGATGGAACAAAGAGAGCTTAGTGATAAAAATGGAGATAGAAGTTATCCATAAAAAAAAGGAAAATGCACAAAACCTCTTGGAGCGTATTGGTACCAATATTAATGAGAATAAAGATTATATCATTTTTAAAACAGCAATAGCGGAGAAAAACACTGGTTTTATTACTAAATATTGGAGTAAAGTAAATTCTTTTGATTACGACAGGAGCAATCTTAAAATTAATTATACCGTATATCTTCCCAAAAATGCAGAGCTAGATATTACGAATAGATTTGGAGATGTTATTGTTGAAGATTGGGCAGGTAAATTTAAAACCGATATACAACATGGTGATTTATGGCTTAATGGAAATTTGAACTTTGCAGATATTACCATGAAATATGGAAAGATTAAGGCCGAAACTATTACCTACGGGAATATCCGTTTAAAAAACGGAAAGTTTATTGTGGAAAATGCAGAAGAGTTAAGAGTCAACAGCTCTGGTTCTACCCTAAATATGGAGACTATTAAAGCTTTGGAGCTATATTCTAGTAAAGATGAAATTAAGATAGATGTTGTACATAAGATAAAGGGAGACATTAAGTTTACTGATATTGATATTAACACGTTAAATAATGAAGCTAATCTAGTGCTTAAAATATCTGATTTAACGATTAAAGAAATAAGCACAAAAAAACCAAATATAAAATTAACGCAAGAATCTTCTGAAATAAATATTAACGTAGAAAACACCTCTTTAAAGTTCAATGCTACTTTAGAAGAGGGACTATTACGTTTACCTAAATCTTTTGATAATGTTTCTTCAGACATATTAGATAAAGGAAATAGAATTAGAAAAATTAATGCAACCTACGGTAAAGAAAAGCTAGGTAGGGTAACTATCCAAGGAAAAAAAGGACTAATCCTTATAAAGGAGAATTAAATGTAAAAATTAACAATGTTTATTGTAACAAAACATCCTACACAATAGTCTACTAAATAACAATCAAAAAAACATCTAGAAATGAAAAATCAAAATACTTTATTCATTATAATCTTACTTGGATTTGGCTTTTTAAGTAGCGCGCAAGATGATGGGGATTATATTGAATTTAATGACCGCAAAAATGTGGTGCATGGCGTTTATTTAGGTATTTCTATGCACTATGGAGAAATGGATAATAAAGATACTTTCTTACCAAGTTTTAAGGTGGCATATGTTGCCAACAGACAAGTTGAAGTTGGTTTTGTAGGGACTTTCTTTTACTCTCAACAAAATTATTTTAATGCAACAGAAGGAATTAATGAAGATATTGTTGGTGCTTATGGAGGTTTACATATAGAACCTATTCTTTTTAGTAAATCTATAGTGAATTTATCTTTCCCTTTATTAATTGGAGCTGGTGGTTTGGGAGTTATTGACTCCGATTTTGATTATGATAATAAAGAGGTAGATAAAAAAGACTATAGAGAATCTGATGCTTTTGCTGTTGTAGAACCAGGAATTAACGCCTTGTTTAATGTATCGCGTTATTTACAATTAGAAGCTGGTGTTAAATATCGTTTTTCTAGCAAGACGAATCTAGAGCCTGCCACTCTGAAAAGAATAAATGGGTTTTCTGCAGGAGTAGGTATAAAAGTCGGTGTTTTTAATATGGGTAGAAACCGTTATAAAAAGAAGTTATAATGTTACGAAAAAAGAAAAAAAGAAAAGCAATAGAAACACAGGCTGTTTTTGTTAAAAATAATGAAGTTTTTTTTAGAAAAAACAAAAGCGATTCCAATCGTTCTGAAGAGTGGCAACCCGTAGTTCTTCAATGGATTTCTGTTTAATGGTAAGATTCTAATAATAATTAAAATGAAAAAAAATCACCTAGTATTACTTGTATATCTATTGGGTTTTATTGGCATAGGTAATGCGTAAGATACTGACGATTATATAGAGTTTAATGATCGTAACAATGTAGTACATGGCGTTTACTTAGAGATAACTGCATTATGCGGCGAACTAGAGAGTGAATCATTATATGGAGGAGGAATAAAATCAATAAATAGTATAAAAATTCTTAGTAAAAAGCAAATTTAAATATAGTAAACTTAGCAAAAATTTATATAAGAAAAACCTTTCACTATTCGTTTTTTTGCTTATTTATTTCCATTCTACCAGACATTATAATCCCTATAAAAACATCATTGTATAAAATAACTAAAGAATTAATATTTTAATCATTACGTTTATGATTGTGTGGCTTTAGTTTTGGGTATTTTGGCTTATTCTCAGGATTTACCCTTCTCCTTTCATCCGGAGTACCATCTTCTTTCTTCGGTTTTGGACCAGGTTTAATTGCCTCTACTTTTATCATAATTCTCATTTTAAATATTCAAAAATAAAAGTAAATAAATGCTCGTTTTATCCATTACGTAAATCCGTTAGGATATTAAAAAAATGTAGTAAAATACCATTTCACCTACCATATAGTACCCTACTAACGGTTATGCATAAATGAATGTCTTTTTCTAAAAAAAGAGGGTCTTTTGGTTGTACTATTTTTTAGTAAATGCATTAACCAAAACACGAATCTAGAAAGAGAATGTGTGGGTTATGGTAAAGTACCATCATAACCCTAATATTTCTTTCGTTTAATTTGTGCTGTGCCTGTATATGTATCAAATTAGTACAGCTTTTGCATCTTATAACTATCATTTTGCCAGCGAAACTGTAGAGGTGTTTAATGATGTACGTTTAATCGAAAAATTAGGTGACTTTTCCTTGGGGAACCTTACGTATAAAAAGTAGCCTTAATAATATTAGGTTAACCAGTGGGTAAAGCAATAATAAAGAAAGAGGAAGCTTATTAGGTTATTTAGATAAATAGGAATACCCCCTTTATTTCCATTGTAAAAGAGATACTCCTAAACCAAAAGTGGTTTGTTTATGGTTGTAATCTATAAGACTTTCTCCATACCCATAGAATAGTTGTGCATGCACTTCTAGAAGGTCAAAAACCCGAAGGGCGTAATCTATTTTTGCACTCCCTTTATTGTTGTTTCCTCCGCGTAGAGAATGTCTTAATAATAAACTTACATTATGTCTTCCGTGGGCATAAGCAGATAAAAGTTCTCCTCTGCCTATATAATTTTCTATGTTAGGGTTGTTATCTTCAACACTTTCTTCTTGTATGCGCCACCATGGGCTAAGAACAAAACTCCAAGAGGGGCTCTCCCATCCTATTTGTAAAATAACCCTATTCCAGCTTCTAGATAAAGGGTTTGCTTTGCCATTACTTTGATGATTTATACCAATACCAGTATACACGCCTTTTAGTCCCAAAAAGGAATACTTAACGGGGAGGACAAAAATTATTTCGGGTTCATAATTAGTTTCTCTAAAAGGTCTAGAAATGTCTGTGCTATATAACTGCCATCTAGAAGATTGCGTATAACCAGTCCATAAATCGCCACCTAACTTGTTGCCTAATAGATTTTTAGCTATTCTTGCTTTAAAACTTAATTGAAATTTAAATTCGGTGTCTAAATAATCATAGTATTCGGTTGCAGAATTAAGGGGATTACTGCTAGTTGGTTGGTTGTTTATATTGGACGTATAATTTGCAACTAAAAAATATACAGGTTTATAAGGAACAATTTTAAATAGTTTTGTGGTATCGTCCTGAATTTGCCACCGTTGAGAAAGTTTACCTCCTGGATCCTGAATTAAATTTTGCCCAAAGGAATAAGCAAGGCTAAAAAGAAATAAAATGATGGAACTAAATACTTTCATAAGGTATTCTATGCGTTTAAGGCGTGTTACTTTAATAAGGCAAAATTAATTAAACATTTTTCTAATACGAGTCTTTGGTATATGAAATTGTGATAAGTTATACGCAATTATAAGAAACTCTTACTGTAGTAGTGCTGGCTCTCTCTTAGTTGTTCCCTTCTAATTTAACATGTGGTATTATAAATCCATGTTAAAAAAGAATGAACATTCATTTTTTTGTATGTTTGTATTGCAAATGGAAATAATATGGCAAAACTTCAAAAAAGCATAGACAAGCGTAATGCGCTTATTAAAGCAACTATAGAACTGGTGAACAATAATGGTTTCCACGCTACTCCTATGAGTAAAATTGCTAAAATGGCTAATGTTTCGCCTGCTACCATTTATTTGTATTTTGATAATAAACAAGATTTGGTAGACAAAACCTATATAGAAGTAAAGGCTGCGTACACACATTATGCCTTTGCTACCTATAATGAAAAGATGTCGGTAGAAGAAGGTTTTAAAATAGTATGGAAACGTATTGCAGATTTTAAGCTTAAGGAGAGCGAAAACGCTATGTTTTTAGTGCAGTGTGATAATACGCCAATGATTAGTGAAACTAGCAGAAAAGAAGGTATTAAGCATTTGCAACCCCTACTCGACCTTTGGAATCGCGGTAAAAAGGAAGGCATTATTAAACCCTTGTCCGATTACCTTTTGTATGCCTATGCTATAAATCCGTTATCGTTTTTAATGATTGTCCAAAAACGGGGTGCATTTACCTTGGATAAAACACATATAGAAGAAGCGTATCAATCTGCTTGGAGCAGTATAAAGGTTTGTAAGTAATATGAAGAAAACAGCGATTATATTAGGAGCATCGGGTTTAACAGGGAATATTTTACTTCAAAAATTAATAAAGGATGATAGGTATGATACTATAAAACTGTTCTCGCGTTCTAAATTAGAAGGTGTACCTAGCAAACTACCTCGGGGCAATCCCACGAGGCATTCGGAGGAAAACAGCCTTAAAATTTCGAGGCAAGCCTCGGAGCATTTAAATCTCGATTATCGAGTAAAACAGTTTGTTGGGAATTTGTTAGAGCTGAACACCTTTAAAGCGGATTTTACGGCAGATGAAGTGTATTGTTGCATAGGAACAACATCTAAAAAAACACCAGATAAAACACTTTATAAACAGATAGATTACGGTATCCCTGTAGCTGCAGCCAAGCTTGCCAAAGAAAACAACATACCTACCTTTTTAGTGGTGTCGGCAATGGCTGCCAATAAAAATAGCAGCGTATTTTATAATAAAACCAAAGGCGAAATGGAACAGGGTGTATTGCAACAAAACATAAAAAACACCTTTCTTTTAAGGCCTTCCTTAATTGGTGGGGAACGCAAAGAACGTAGAGTTTTGGAAAAAATAGGATTAATAGTTTTTAAAATAATACAACCATTATTTATAGGGAGCTTAAAAAAATACAAGATAATTAATGCAGAGAGTATAGCGCAAGCGATGCTAAATTTAGCAAACAGTATCAGTAATGCCAATGTTATTATTACATCGGATGATATAAAACAGATAGCAGAATAGGAATTAAAAATAAGATTAAAATATGGAATTATTAGACAAATTAAAATGGAGATATGCAGCAAAAGCAATGAATGGTAAAAAAGTTGCAGAAGATAAAATAGCGCGTATTTTAGAAGCGGCACGTTTATCACCTACATCTAGCGGCTTACAACCTTTTGAGGTTTTTGTAATTAAAAATCAAGAGATTAAAGAAAAAATTAGACCTGTAGCTTGGAACCAATCTGTAATTACAGACTGCTCTCACCTACTTGTTTTTGCAGCATGGGATACATATACAGCAGACCGAATTAATTATATGTTCGATCTAACAAATGATATTCGTGGATTTAAAAACGAAGGTTGGGAAAATTACCGCCAGATGTTATTAAAATTATATCCTCAAAAAGATGCAGAAGAAAACTTTAATCATGCTGCTAAACAAGCGTATATAGCATTTGCAAATGCTATTACTGCTGCTGCTTATGAAGGTGTAGATGCTACTCCTTTAGAAGGTTTTGAGCCAGATGCTGTAGATAAAATTTTAGGTCTTCGAGAAAAAGGATTACGTAGTGCTGTGTTACTTCCTATTGGTTACAGAGAAGAAGATAAAGATTGGTTAGTAAACCTTAAAAAGGTAAGAAAACCAATGGAAGATTTAGTAACAGTAATAGAATAGTGGGCCTAACAAACAGAAGAAATTAAGAACGAATAAAAGAAAAGAAGATGAACAATTTTGAATTTAAAAATCCGACCAAGATTATTTTTGGAAAGGATACCATAAATAAATTAGAAACAGAAATTCCTAGCCATGCCAAAGTATTACTGCTTTATGGTGGAGGAAGTATTAAGAAAAACGGAATTTATGATCAAGTAAAAACTGCATTATCTAAAGTAGATGTTGTGGAGTTTGGTGGTATTCCTGCAAATCCAGAATACGCGGTGTTGTTGCAAGCTTTAAGAGTTATTAAAGACGAAAATATTACCTATTTATTAGCTGTTGGTGGTGGTTCTGTTATTGATGGAACTAAATTTTTATCGGCTGCAGCAGTATTTACAGGCGATACTCCTTGGGATATTTTAGCAAAAAACATAAAGACGGAAAAAGGAATGCCTTTTGGAACTGTTTTAACGTTGCCAGCTACAGGATCAGAAATGAACTCTGGTGCAGTAATTACAAGAAAAGAAACCAAAGAAAAACGAACCATGGGTGGTCCTGGTTTATTTCCTATATTTTCCATATTAGACCCTCAGGTGATTGCCTCTATTCCAGAACGTCAATTAGCAAATGGATTAGCCGATGCTTTTACCCATGTTTTAGAGCAATACATGACCTACCCTATTGGCGCTTTATTGCAAGACCGTTTTGCAGAAAGCATTTTACAAACCCTAATAGAAGTGGCTCCTAAGGTATTAAAAGACCCTACGGACTATGGAGCAACCTCTAATTTTATGTGGAGTTGCACCATGGCATTAAATGGGTTAATACAAAAAGGGGTGCCATCAGATTGGGCTGTTCATGCCATGGGGCATGAATTAACCGCTTTATTTGGTATAGACCATGCACGTACTTTGGCAGTAATTGCTCCAAGTCATTACCAATTTAATTTTGAAGCCAAAAAAGAAAAATTAGCACAGTATGGGGAGCGTGTTTGGAATATAACCGAAGGAAGTATAGATGATAAAGCCCATGCAGCTATTAAAAAAACAGTGGCCTTTTTCCATGATTTAGGAATAGATACCAAACTATCGGATTATACTAAGGATTATGAAGGGACTGCGGAGAAAATAGCACAACGTTTTACAGATCGTGGCTGGTTAGGATTAGGGGAACACCAATCTTTATCTCCGGATAAGGTAGAAGAAATTGTGAAAATGGCGTATTAAATTTAGATTGCACAAAACATGAAAACTTATTAAGGTTCCTATAGCCCCTTTATATTACTCAAATTATAAAGAGATTGGATTATTAAAAAACTAAAATTAGGTATTAGTTTGCATACCTTACTTTTCTATAATTTACTTGCTGTATAAATTTAATACAGATATGCTCTATCTTTTCCTTTTATTGTTAAGAAAAGGCCACAAAAAAAGCCCATCCGTATGGATGGGCTTTTGTAAAACTTGAAGTATATGTATTAGATAACTTTTACGTTTACTGCATTTAATCCTTTGTTTCCTTCTTGTAGATCAAACTCAACTTTGTCGCCTTCACGAACTTCGTCAACTAAACCTGAAATGTGTACAAAGTGATCTTTCTCAACTCCTTCTTCAGTGATAAATCCAAATCCTTTAGACTCGTTGAAAAATTTTACTGTTCCTTTATTCATTGTAATGTAATTAAAAATTTATAATACTTGTTAAAGTGCAAAGATGGTGCCATTTTTTTAGAATACAACATTTTATTCCACTTATTTTCAATTTATTATATATTCCATGATAATGTATGTGCTTATGTTTGATCCTATTAGAATTATATTTCTATAGTTTATATCCTTATAAACTAATAAATATGTATATTTGTTAACCACATGGTTAAACTGTTTGGTTGATATGAAAAAAGCGAAAGATGAAAATACAGAAGGGCAAATATTAGATGCAGCAAAAAATGTATTTCAAGCAAAAGGCATGGATGGTGCCCGTATGCAAGAGATAGCGGACAAGGCAGGTATTAATAAAGCTATGCTGCATTACTATTATAGAAGTAAACAACTACTTTTCGAGGCTGTATTTAAAAATGCATTTTCCTTACTAGCGCCTCAATTAAATGCTATTTTAAATGATGACTCTTACATAGAAGATAAGGTTAAGAACTTCACTTCTAATTATATATCCTTTGTAATAAAGCATCCCTACTTACCCAATTTTATTATCCAAGAATTGAACAGGAATCCAGATTTTATTTTAAATCTAAAAGATAATAAAGGCTTTCCTAATCTAGAAAAGTTCCGTAAACAGGTTGCTATTGAAGTTAAAAAAGGCATTATAAAGCCCATAAGTGCGGAACAATTATTTATTAATATTCTAGCACTCAATATTTTCCCATTTGTGGCTAGACCGCTAATTATGACATTTATAAATACAGATAAAGCTGCTTATAATAAACTTATGGAAGATAGAAAAGCCGAAGTAGCCAATTTTATCATCCATTCCATAAAGAATACATAAAATGAAACGCTTATTAATTTTTTTCATCCTATTAATTACACTTCCGTGTATTGCGCAACAAAGCATAACACTAGAAGAATGTTACCGTTTAGTGGCTAAAAACTACCCATTGGTAAAACAGTCGCAACTGTTAGACTCCCAAAACAAATTAGATGCTGGTGTTATTGCAAATGCAAAATTGCCTCAATTTAGTTTGGATGCCCAAGCCACTTATCAATCCGATGTAATAGAAATCCCTATTCCCAACGCTGCTATTGAACCCTTAAACAAAGACCAATATAAAGCAACACTATCTGTTAATCAGCTCATTTATAATGGGGGTATTACCAATGCTTCTTTGAAGGTAAATTCGGCACAGTTAAAAACAAAGCAAAAACAGATAGAGGTTAGTTTATACCAACTAAAACAGCAAATTAATCAACTTTATTTTTCTGTTTTATTAGTACAAGAATCGGAGTTATTATTAAATGCAAAACAGACACAACTACAAGCAAAGCTCAAGGAAGTGCAATCTGGTATTAAATACGGTATCCTTTTAGCGTCTTCAGACAAAGTTCTAGAAGCAGAATTGCTAAAGATAGAACAACAGTTTCTGGAATTAGAGAGTAATAAAACAACACATATAGAAACGCTTTCTAGTTTAGTAAATAAAAGATTAGACGCTTCTACCCTATTTAAAAACCCTTTGGTAGACATACAATTACAAGAAAATTTAAACAGACCTGAGTTGGAGTTGTTTCAATTTAAAAAAGAAGAAATTGAAAGTTCCGAAATACGGATATCCAAACAAAACGCACCTAAATTACTTGGTTTTGCCTCTGGTGGTTACGGAAACCCAGGATTAAACATGCTCGATAATTCTTTTCAATCCTTTTATACCGTTGGTGTTAAATTGCATTGGAATGTATTCGATTGGAATACGAATAAAAACAAACGTAAATCTTTAGCAATCCACAAGGATATTGTAGATAACGAGACCGAAATTTTTAAACTGAATACCAACATAGAGCTGAATAAGCAACAAAAAGACATTACGAAAATGGAGGCTATAATCGCTTCGGATGCCGATATTATTACCCTTAGAAAAGAGGTGTTGCAAACCGCAGATTCGCAGCTTAAAAATGGTGTAATTACCTCCTCCGCTTATATTACAGAGCTCACCAATTTATATGAGGATGAAAACACTTTGGTAAGGCATAAAATTCAGTTACAACTGGCAAAAGCAAATTACAATGTTATTAAAGGACAATAATAAAGAAGAGTATGAAATACCTTAATTATACAGTAGCACTAAGTATTATTACTGCAAGCATTTTTTCTTGTAGTGATTCTAATGGAAAAGCAGATGGTTATGGCAATTTTGAAGCTACAGAGATTACTATTTCTGCAGAAAATAATGGAAAACTAATGTCTTTTACCATTGAAGAAGGCCAAAAACTAAAAAAAGGAGCCTTTGTCGGGTATATAGATACTATTCCATTATCCTTAAAACGAGAGCAATTAGTAGTGTCTAAAAGTGTAATTGTATCCAAATCTAGAGGTGTTTTATCCCAAATTAATGTATTAAATGCACAGCTAAAAACAGCCAACATAAACAAAAACAGAGTAGAAAACTTAATTAAAGACAATGCAGGAACTCAAAAACAGTTAGATGACGTTACTGGTGAAATAGATATTATTAAACAACGTGTCCGAAGTGTGGAAACGCAAAATGCTCCTGTTGTTAATGAGTTAAAGAATTTGGATGTACAGCTTAAACAAATAGAGGATCAAATTCAGAAAAGTAAAATTATTAATCCGGTAAACGGAACCGTTTTAACTAAATACGCGGAACCAAACGAAATTACTGCTTTTGCCAAACCGCTTTATAAAATTGCCAATTTAAACAGCATGCAATTACGTGTATACGTGAGCGAAACCCAATTGGTTAATTTAAAAATTGGGGAAGCTGTTACGGTTAAAGTAGATAATGGGGATGCCATGAAAAGCTATAAAGGAACTATTGGTTGGATTGCTTCCGAGGCTGAATTTACCCCAAAAATAATACAAACCAAAGAAGAGCGTGTTGCCTTAGTTTATGCTCTAAAAATAAATGTGATTAATGATGGAAGTCTAAAAATAGGAATGCCTGCAGAAATGTGGATGCAATTAGAGGATTAATAATATAAAATAATCTAGAGATGAAAAAAACAATAATTTTAACAGTACTAAGTGTTCTGTTGCTCAGTAATTGTTCTTCGGATGACAATAATGATATTACAGAGGCAGAAACACAAGAATTAACTCAAGATGAAATAAATGATTTAATTTTTTTAAGAGAAGAAGAAAAACTGGCAAGAGATGTTTATTTGCACTCTTTTAATACATATAACATAGCAATTTTTAACAATATTGCAAAGAGCGAACAATCGCATATGGATAATGTATTAGCAGTAATGAAAAAATATAATATTCCAGATTCGGCCAATGCAGAGATAGGTGTTTTTAATAACCAGGAAATACAAACAATTTACGACAACTTAATTATTCAATCCGATATTTCATTGGTAGAAGCTCTAATCGTTGGAGCAATCATTGAAGATTTAGATATTAATGACATTAAGGATTTTATTAATAATACAATTAAGCCCGATTTATTAAGTGTTTATGATAAACTTACCTGTGGCTCAAAAAATCATATCCGCTCTTACACCAACCAGCTATACAATAACGATATAATTTATACACCACAATATATTTCAATAGATTATTACAATTCTATTTTAAGTGAAACAGGTGGTGGTTGTGGTAATTAATCAAAGACAATATACAACAGCACTTCTTTTTGAGTGCTGTTGGTAATTTTATGAATTGCAATAAAATAAAAAAAGAAACATATTTGTGAGTATATCCGTTCAACATATCAGTAAATCTTACAAAAACGTAAAAGCGTTACAAAACATTTCTTTTGAAGTAAAAGAAGGGGAGCTTTTTGGACTTATTGGTCCGGATGGAGCAGGCAAAACAACGCTTTTTAGAATTTTAACCACGCTTTTAATAGCTAATGAAGGCACGGCAACAGTTGCAGGTTTTAATGTGGTGTTGGATTATAAAAACATAAGAAATAGTGTTGGCTATATGCCTGGAAAATTCTCTTTATATCAAGATTTAACGGTCGAAGAAAATTTAAATTTCTTTGCTACTATTTTTGGAACTACGATTGCAGAGAATTACGATTTAATAAAAGAGATTTACGTACAAATAGAGCCCTTTAAGGATCGTAGAGCCGGAAAATTGTCTGGTGGTATGAAACAAAAATTGGCTTTGTGTTGTGCTTTAATTCACAAACCTAAAGTCTTGTTTTTAGATGAACCAACAACAGGAGTTGATCCAGTTTCTAGAAAAGAATTTTGGGAAATGCTAAAACGACTGCAACAAAAGGATATTACCATTTTGGTGTCTACACCATATATGGACGAAGCCGAATTATGTGACCGAATAGCTCTCATACAAAACGGTGAAATTCTAGAGATAGATACCCCTGCAGAGATTGTTAAACACTATCCTAAAAAGATGTATAACGTAAGAGGAGATAATATGTACAAACTTATAGAGAGTCTAAAGGCATACGAGCACCAATACAGCGTGTATCCTTTTGGCGAATTTGTACACTATACAGACCATAGAACAGATTTTGATACGGAAAGCTTAAAGGATTACTTAAAGACCAAAGGGCTTACGGATATTACTATTGCAACAACGCAACCAACCATAGAAGATACTTTTATGGAATTAGCAAAATAATGAGCGATAACAAAGTCATACAAGTAGAAGGGTTAACCAAAATGTTTGGGGATTTTACAGCAGTAAACGCCATTACTTTCGAGGTGGAAAAAGGCGAAATATTTGGATTTTTAGGGGCTAATGGTGCTGGAAAAACTACGGCTATGAAAATGCTAATTGGCATTTCTAATCCCACATCTGGAAAAGCTAAAGTTGCAGGTTTCGATGTGTTTACAGAGGCAGAAAATATTAAGAGGAATATTGGTTATATGAGTCAGAAATTTGCTTTGTATGACGATTTAACGGTTAAAGAAAACATAACATTTTTTGGAGGTATCTATGGTTTGTCTCGAAAAAAAATAAAAGAAAAATCGGATGCTTTGATTAAGGAATTGGGGCTTGATGAAATTGCTAATCAATTAGTAGGCTCTTTACCATTGGGATGGAAACAAAAAATATCGTTTTCCGTGTCTTTGCTTCACGACCCTAAAATTGTGTTTTTAGATGAACCTACGGGAGGTGTAGATCCCATTACAAGGCGTCAATTTTGGGAACTAATTTACAAAGCGGCTCATTTAGGAACTACTGTTTTTGTAACCACGCATTATATGGATGAAGCAGAATATTGCGATCGTGTGTCTATTATGGTTAACGGTAAAATAGAAGCATTAGGTACTCCGAAAAAGCTGAAAGAACAGTTTAATGCGGCGAATATGAACGATGTATTCTTAAAATTAGCAAGAGGATGAAAAGGTTTATAGGCTTTGTAAAGAAAGAATTCTACCATATATTTAGAGATAGGCGTTCGTTGTTTATTCTCTTTGGAATGCCAATTGCCCAAATTTTATTGTTTGGTTTTGCTATTACCAATGAAATTAATAATGTAGACATTGCTATTTTAGACCATTCCAAAGACGCTACAACCAAAGAAATCATCAACAAAATAGCCGCTTCAAAATATTTTAGCATCAAACAAATGGTTACCCGTGAAGCAGATATTGCTTCTGTTTTTCAAAAAGGACATGTGAAAGCTGTTTTAAATTTTGAAAAAGATTTTAGTAAAAACCTCATTAAAGAACACAAAGCTACGATTCAGATTATTACAGATGCTACCGACCCAAATACCGCAAATACCATCAGTAATTATGTAAATGCCATTCTGCAGCAATATCAAAAAGAAGTAAACAAAGAAATAATAATAGCCTATCAAATAGTTACCGAAACACGTATGGTTTACAATCCAGAATTAAAAAGTGTTTATATGTTTGTTCCTGGTGTAATGACTATTATTCTTATGCTTGTGTCTGCAATGATGACTTCTATTTCTATCACTAGAGAGAAAGAATTAGGTACTATGGAAATTCTTTTGGTATCGCCACTAAAACCATTTCAGGTAATTATAGGAAAAGTGTTTCCTTATATTTTTCTGTCCGTCATTAACGCTGTAGTTATTGTAGTGTTGAGTATTTTTATTTTTAATATGCCTATTCAAGGTAGCTTGTTGTTATTGGCATTAGAAAGTGTTCTTTTTATAATAAGTGCTTTAGCATTGGGTATATTAATCTCTACCATTTCTGCAACGCAACAAACTGCAATGATGATTTCTTTAATGGGATTAATGCTCCCGGTAATTTTATTGTCTGGGTTTATATTCCCTATTTCAAGTATGCCAATACCATTGCAAGTTATTAGTAATATTATTCCTGCTAAATGGTTCATAATCATTATAAAAGGGATAATGCTTAAAGGAGTTGGACTGCAATATATTTGGAAAGAAACTTTAGTTTTATTTGGAATGACCGTATTTTTTATTGCATTGAGTATTAAGAAATATAAAATTAGATTAGAGTAAAAAAGTTAGTTATCCTACGAGGTTTTATGGTTGCTGAGCGAAGTCGAAGCTAAAACCTAATAGATATAATGTCAATTAAAAAAGATTTCTGCCTGCGCAGGAAGTTATATGAAAACAATTATATACATCATACAAAAAGAGTTTAAGCAGATTTTTAGAAACAAAGGTATGCTTCCTATAATTTTTGTTTTGCCTTTATTGCAACTAGTTATCTTGTCTAATGCAGCTACTTTTGAAGTTAAAAACATCAAATTTGGGTATGTAGATATGGACCATACCACCACATCTAGAGCGTTAATAGAAAAATTTAATGCTTCCACTTATTTTAATGTTTTAACAGATTTTTCTTCAGAAAGATTGGCAAGCTCTGCAATGCTTAAAGGAGAAGTAGATGTTTTATTAGAAATTCCAAACTATTTTGAGCGCGATTTATATAAAGAAAAATATAATCGTTTAGGCGTTACTATTAATGCTATAGATGGTGCAGCAGCAGGTGTAGAAAATGTATATGTAACACAGATTATTCAACGTTTTAATTCAAATTTAAAAGTCGATTTATTAAAACCTTCAGACAAACAAGTACAGCCAACAAGGATCGAGACCATTCCTCTATTTTGGTATAACCAAACGCTAAACTATAAAACCTTTATGGTTCCAGGTATATTAGTTTTACTGGTAACCATGATTACTTTATTTCTGTCTGGAATGAATATAGTACGAGAAAAAGAAATTGGAACTTTAGAGCAAATTAATGTTACCCCAATTAAAAAAAGTCAGTTTATAATAGGGAAACTTTTTCCGTTTTGGGTAATTGGTATGGGGTTATTGACCATAGGTTTAATTATTGCCAAACTCATTTTTAATGTTCCTATGTTAGGTAGTTTACCACTCATGTATTTCTATACTTCTATTTATATTTTAGTGGTTTTAGGGATAGGATTATTCATTTCAAATTTTACAGATACGCAACAACAAGCTATGTTTATCGCTTGGTTTTTTACGGTTATTTTTATTTTAATGAGCGGTTTGTTTACTCCTATAGAAAGTATGCCAAAATGGGCTCAAATTCTTACAGAGTTTAATCCAATTAAATACTTTGTAGAAGTTATGCGTATGGTAATGCTTAAGGGCTCTGGCTTTATGGATATTCTTCCGCAGTTATTAAAAACATTGCTTTATGCTATAATTATGAATGGATTAGCCGTTTGGAGTTATAAAAAGACGACTTAAAATATGAGGTATGAAAACAGAGAAAAACGTCGAATTATCTAAAGATGAATCTTTATTTGTAAGAGGTCCTTTATCTCGTTTTAAAGAATTGACTTTTGCTTTTAAAGTCTTTTTCAATTTTATTAAAGCCTTCAGAAAAATGCACTTTATTGGGCCTTGTGTTACAGTTTTTGGTTCGGCAAGATTTACGGAAGATTCTGAACATTACAAAAATGCCAAAAAAATTGGAGCAGCCTTAGCAAAAACAGGATTTACAGTAATGACAGGTGGTGGTCCAGGCATTATGGAAGCTGCCAATAAAGGTGCTTTTGAAGCTGGTGGAAACTCGGTCGGATGCAATATTATTTTACCTTTTGAACAAAAGCCAAATCCGTATCTGCATAAATGGATAAACATTCCATACTTCTTTTTAAGAAAAGTAATTCTTGTGAAATATTCTTACGCCTTTGTGGTAATGCCCGGTGGCTTTGGTACTTTAGATGAATTGTTTGAAGCACTAACTTTAATGCAAACCAAGGTAATCCAAGATTTTCCTGTGGTCATTTTTGATTCGGAATATCATAAAAAACTATGTGAACATATATATTTAATGGCTGAAAATGAAAGTATCAGTCCAGAAGACATGAAACTACTATTTGTAACCGATTCTGTAGAAGATGTAATTACGCATATTGAAACACATTCCATTAAAAAATTCGGTTTAGTTAAAAAACAAGTTAAACCAAAATGGTGGCTTGGCGAATCGATTAACAAACATTTTGGATTTTAATCCACAGGTTCAATTTTAAAATTCACGGTTACAGAATGTGACCTTGGAAGAAATATTACATAGTGTTTTACTTTTTATTAAAGCACCGAGATACGTACTTTCTTTTTCTTAAGTCTACTGTTGTTTAGTGTGTTTGCCAATTCTTGCGCTAAGGTAATTGGTACAGCAACAAAAGCACAATCTTGTTTTAGCTCTATAACTCCTAATTGTTCTTTGCTGATATTTCCTTGTTTAAAAAACAAACCAGCAATATCTCCTTTAGAAATTTTATCTTTTCTACCTCCCGATATAAATAGAGTTTGCCAAAATTGTGGTTCCCTTTTAGTTGGGGTAGAAATATTGGCTTCCGTAACATCTGTAATAAAATCAGGTAATTTTTGATTTTTCCATTTTAGAATATAGGCCGTTCCTTTTTCATTTACTCTAGCTGTTCTACCATTTCTATGCGTAAATTCTTCTGCATGTAAAGGAAGTTCATAGTGAATAATAAATTTCAGTTCCGGTATGTCTATTCCCCTTGCTGCTAAATCTGTAGCAAGCAATATTTGACTACTACCATTTCTGAATTTTATTAAGGCGCGTTCCCTGTCTTTTTGTTCCATACCTCCAGAAAAACATCCGTGAGAGATATTACTTTTTTCTAGAAAAGAACTCACAACAGCTATACTATCTTTTAAATTGCAAAAAATAATACCTGGCTTATTGCCTAAGTGAAGTATTAAACTTAATAGACTATCTAATTTGTCTTTACTAGGAGAAAGTACCGTTTTAATTTCTAAACGAGAACTTTTCTTTTTATCTAGATAATTAATAATTTTTGGATCGTCTAATCTTACAAATTTTGGAATCTTAACTCCCTGTGTAGCAGATGTTAATATGCGTTTATTTAAATTAGGAAGTTCCGATAAAATAGCACTCATTTCTTCCTCGAAACCTATTTCTAAAGACTTATCAAACTCATCTAAAATCAATGTTTTAATAGTAGCTGTAGAAAAACGTTCACTATCCATATGGTCTAAAATTCTACCTGGAGTTCCTATTAAAATAGCAGGTTTGTGCTTTATCTCTATCTTGTCTTTAGACATGGGTCTTCCGCCGTAGACTGCATTCACTTTAAAACCAGTACCCATATTACGAGCAACTTGCTCTATTTGTATGGCTAACTCTCTAGTAGGTACTACAATTAAGGCTTGTATCTCTGGATTTTCAGGATTTAAAGTATTAATTACAGGCAAAAGAAAAGCTAAAGTCTTTCCTGTCCCTGTAGGAGATAGAATAATAGTATTCCTGCTAGATTCTATAGTAGCAATGGCTTCTTCTTGCATAGGATGCAAAGCATCTATCTGCAATTTCTTAAGAATGTCTTGTTGCGCTTTAATATGGTTTGCCATTAAACTAGTTCTTTTTTTTAGGTAGAGAAGCTTCTTTATTGGTTTGTTCTAGGTGATTTGCTAATACTTTTTCTATTAACTCTTCTTTTGTTAGGTGATGAAAAATAGTTTTTATTTTGTCCTTAAAAGAATCGGATACTTCTCTATTCGGTTTGGTTTTGAAAATCTTTTTTGCCCATAATAAACTATTGTTCTCTTCTATACTTTGCGCATCTGCTTTTTTAGATTTTTGAAAAACAATACCTAATTCTTTTTCAAAATCAGCAATGTCTACTTCCTCTTCTTTTTGTAAAATAGTAAGAGAAAGCCCCTTGGCTCCTGCTCTAGCCGTACGACCACTTCTGTGCACATAGGCATCGTACGTATCTGGTAAATGATAATTTACCACATAGGTTATTTCTTTTACATCTATTCCACGAGACGCTAAGTCTGTAGCAACTAGAATGTTTATTTGCCCTTCTCTAAATTGTCCCATAACACGATCTCTTATCCCTTGTGTTAAACTACCATGAAGAGAACCTGAGGAGAACTTATTAATAGCCAAATTCTTAGCTAGTTTGTTAACCGCAGCTTTTGTTTTACAAAAAATAACCCCTCTTTCGCCATCCTTAGTACTTAAAAAGTGAAGTAATACTTCTAACTTTTCAATAGGTTCTACTACTATATATTGATGGTCAATACCTTTATGCCCCATAGTAGCCATATCTACTTCTATATGAGTGGCATGTTTGGTTAAATAATTCTGAACTAATTGTTTAATAGCTCCTGGCATGGTAGCCGTAAACAAAAAGGTTCTTTTTGTTTTAGGAATTTCATTTACAATAGGATCTAAGTCTTCCTTTAAACTTGTTACCATTTCATCGGCTTCATCTAAAACTAAAAAATCTACATTTTTAAGGTTTATAGCCTTTCTATTTATTAAATCTACCAAACGACCTGGTGTAGCAACCACAATATGTGTTTTTTCTTGTAGCCTTTCTATTTGTGGTTTTACAGGTACGCCTCCACATATAGATGTGATGGAAATAGCATTACTGTTTGATGAATAAGAAACTAGGTTGCTGTAAATTTGCTGTCCTAATTCTCTAGTAGGAGCTAAAACTACGGCTTGTATTTTGGAGCTTTCTACATCTATTAATTGCAATAATGGCAATCCAAAAGCTGCGGTCTTTCCGGTTCCCGTTTTCGCTAAGGCAACAATATCTTTCTTCGCATTTAGAATAAGCGGAATCGTCTTTTTCTGTATATCTGTGGGCTTAGAAATTTGTAATTCCTCTAAACTTTGTTCCAATTGGGTATTAATTCCTAAATCTGAAAACCGCTTTACCATAAAATAAATTTTGACAAAGATAAGTACACTATTCTTGGGAATACGTTAGATTGGTTTTTATTCAAATAAATAGAAAAGAGATTCCTTATTAAGGCACGTTTATGCAAAAAAAAATATTTGGTTGCTTTACATTATAGGCTATACTTCATTTAATTAATAAGAAGATGTATACTACCAATATACCAAGAAGATGGTAATGAAAGAAGCCGATTAACTAATATGGAGCTAATCAATCTAATTTAAATGATATATTTTATGTTTAAACAAACATTTTACACCACATCAATACAAATTACTTTTAGATATGAAATAATCAATCAATAACCTGTAAGAAATGCATGTATATTTGTGATGCATTTTTTCTAGTACTATTTAAAAATATCCTATACTAATGGCAGAAAAGAACAAATTTGGCACTTTTGCTGGAGTTTTTACCCCTTCGATATTAACCATTTTAGGGGTTATAATGTATATGCGACTTGGTTGGGTAGTTGGTAATGCAGGACTTATTGGCGCTATTGCAATTATTATTATTGCCCATGTTATTGCAATTACTACAGGTCTAAGTGTTTCTTCCGTAGCAACCGATAAAAAAATTGGTGCAGGTGGTATCTATTATGTGCTCTCTAGGAGTATGGGTATTCCTATTGGAGGCTCTATAGGGATTGCTCTATATGTAGGAACCGCTTTTTCTATTGCCTTGTATTTAATTGGTTTTGCAGAGAGTTTTAATTCATTTTTTGGATATGGAATGTCTGTTAACGATTTTAGAATTACAGGAACTATAGCTCTTGTATCGCTTACTGCTCTTGCTTTAATAAGTACTTCATTTGCATTAAAGACACAATTTTTTATTCTAGGGGCTATAGTTCTATCTTTAATTTCTATTTTTTTAGGTAGCACAGAATTTGCACCACAATCGGTTTCTATGTTATCTACAGAGGGCGGAGCCTCTTTAGAAGTGGTTTTTGCTATTTTTTTCCCTGCAGTCACTGGTTTCACCGCTGGTATTGCAATGAGTGGGGACTTAAAAGACCCTAAAAAATCTATTCCAGTAGGTACTTTATTAGCCATAGCAGTAGGGTTGGTAGTTTATATAATTCTGGCAGTGTTTTTTGCTTATAATGTAAATAGCGAGGTTCTTAAAAACGATTATAATTTTCTTATGAAAATAGCCTTCTTTGCTCCTGCTGTTGCAGCAGGTATATGGGGAGCAACGTTATCTTCTGCTTTAGGAGGTATTCTTGGTGGACCTAGAATACTACAAGCAATGTCTATGGATAAAGTGACTCCAAAATTTTTTGGTAAGGGTCGTGGAGCTAGTAATGAGCCTGTAAATGCTTTGTTTTTAGTCTTTATAATTGCAGAAGCCGGTATACTAATAGGAGAATTAGATGTTATTGCACGCGTAGTTTCTATGTTCTATTTAGCGGCCTATGGCTTTATAAATATTTCTTACTTTCTAGAAAGCTGGGCAAATCCAGATTTTCAACCCACATTTAAAATAAAACGCTGGATAGGTCTTGTTGGGTTTATTGCATGTTTTTCGGTTATGTTTAAATTAGATATGGTAGCTATGCTTGGCGCTTTTGCCGTAATAGGTTTGTTATACTTTGGCTTACAACGAAAAGAAGTTAAAATACAATCTAACGACGTTTGGCGTAGTGTATGGGAAAATATAGTGAATAAAGGTTTAAAAAGAATCGATGATAAGGTAGATGAAAATGCCAATTGGAATCCTAATATTATTCTATTTAGTGGAAAAAGTGACCATCAATCTTATTTATTAGAACTAGGGAAAACAGTATCTGGTAGAACGGGAATCGTAACAAACTTTAAACTAATACTAGATAAAAAGAATAATAAACCACTAAAAAAAGCAGAACAAACTATTAGGAATCATACCTATAAAGAGCTAGGTATTTTTGCAAGGCAGATAAAGGTGGATAATATTTATACAGGAATAACCAATATTGCTTCTACTTTTGGGTTTTCTGGCGTAGAACCAAATACTATTATGATGGGGTGGCCCAAAGGGTTAGAGAACTCTTCGGAGTATTTTAAAATGACCGAAACTTTGCTGCATTTAGATTATAATTTGCTTTACTTGGATTTTGATAAGAAAACCAAATTTGGAACTTATAGTACTGTAGATTTGTGGTGGCGAGAAACCGATAGTAAAAATGCGGAAATGATGCTGAATATTGCACGGTTTATCATCGCTTCTCCAAAATGGAATAGCACTAATATTCGGGTCCTTTTTGTAAATAATAACAATGTAGACATAACTATAATTGAATCTAAAATAGCCGCTCTGGTAGATGATTTAAGAGTTAATGTAACTATAAAAATAATTAATAATGCAGTAGAACAAAGACCCTTCTATACTATTATAGAGGAGGAATCTTGTACTACAGATTTAACGCTGGTAGGTATTCCAAACTACAGAATAGAAAAGCAAGCAGAATTTGTGCTAAAAACAAGTAATCTATTCGAGAGTATTGGCTCTACCCTATTGGTAAAAGCAGCAAATAATTTTAATGAGCTCGATTTAGATGTGATAAAAGGAAACCTTGGCTCTACCGAACTTGCAGAGTTGGTAGAATAATGAACAAAGAGGATTAATAAGCCTTGCAAATACATAGAAGCTGTTCGGCTGTTACAGAAAAAGCATTGTTAATTGTAATTTTTAAGGATTTATTTTTTTATGGATTACTAATAGCTGTTAAGCCAGATAAAGCTGATTTCACTCGATAATCGAGATTTAAATACTCCGAGACTTGCCCTGAAATTTTAAAATTTTTTTCTTACGAATGCCTCGTGGGATTGCCCCGAGGTAGTTTACTAGATTTTATTTTTTATTAATCTATTCCTATACCATTAGCTTACATTTTTCTTTGTAAGTTGTATGCTATAATAAATGCTGCATTAAATAATACTCAAAATATGAATACTAATATAAATTTAGCTGTACTTATAGATGGCGATAATATTCCATCTGCCCATGTAAAAGAAATGATGGAGGAAATTGCAAAGTATGGAAACCCTACTATTAAGAGAATCTATGGCGATTGGACGAAACCTAATCTGACCAAATGGAAAAACCTTTTATTAGAAAACGCCATTACCCCTATTCAGCAATATGGTTATACTACGGGTAAAAATGCAACAGATTCTGCTATGATTATAGATGCAATGGATATTCTTTATAGTGGTAAAGTAAACGGCTTCTGTTTAGTTTCTAGCGATAGCGATTTTACTCGCTTAGCTACTAGATTAAGAGAAGCTGGCATGCAAGTAATAGGTATTGGAGAAAAGAAAACCCCAAACCCTTTTATTGTTGCTTGTGATAAATTTGTTTATATAGAGGTTCTAAAAAGCCAAGTAGAAAAGAAAAATGATGACGATAAAGATGTAAACAAAACCAATGTAGATAAAATAACACAAAAGGAAATTAAATTAATTTCTACCACAATCTCCGATGTTTCGGATGACGATGGTTGGGCTTTTCTTGGAGATGTTGGTAGTCTATTACAAAAGAAGCAACCTAATTTTGATTCTAGAAATTATGGCTTTGAAAAGCTAACACCCTTAATAAAATCTATAGGAAACTTTGAACTAGAACGGCGAGAGAATCCTAAGAGTAAAAACAAGTTAGTTTTTGTAAAGAATAAAGAAAAAGATATTAAAAAATTTAAAAAGTATTAACAAGCTAGTAAATAAAAAGGAAGCCTTTTAAGAGATTGTGCCAAGGAAAAGTAGCTAACTTGTATATTAACTATGTAGCGTTTAAAATGAAACTAATTTGACATTTTAATAGATAGTTGCGATTTATGTTTTGGTTCTATGCTTAAGCTTTTTGTTCTAGCATTTGCTACTAGTGGGTTTAATACCTCCGATGCTTGTGCCAAAATGGCAAAGTACAGTTCCTATAAACCCACCTGCCCTTTCCTTTCTCATTTCCAATAGATTGAATTCCCTCATAGTCTTTCCAATGTTGCTTGGTTTGCTGTTTCCAATACTGGTTAAATAGAAAAGTACCATTCTCTTTTAAAATTAAGATATATTGTTGGTACATATATTAATTATAGGTTTCCTAAGTTGGTATTCTATTATTCTCTAGATTGCTGTTTAAATTCTAATATTTCGGACAAGTAGATTTCATTCAAATACTCGTTATAGGGGTCATCTCTTTTGTAAAAAATATTAGTCTCGGCTTTTTTAATATGTATTTTTTCTAATGTAGTATTACCTAATTTTCGGTACGCTTTGGCAAGTCCAAAATGAGCCTCACATACACTTTCGGATTGAGCTAATGCTCGTTGAAATTCTGAAATCGATTTCTCATAATTACCAAGTTCGTATTCACAAAGTCCTAGATAAACAAAAGAATTAATATCTGCCCAATCCTCTTTTTGGTTTTTAATATTGCGGTTAAACATTTCAATAGCTTTTCGAAAGTCTTTTTTCCCAAAATAACATTCTCCTCTCAAAAAGTCAATATCTTCTCCCCAAGGTGCATCTACAACATCTGGGGTTAAATCATCTAGTCTATCAAAGTCATCTAATGCATTGTCGTAATCACGTATTTTTCTTAATCTTATCCAACCTCTGTAACCTAAATGGGCTAAAGGATTTAATTCAACTGCTTTATTTAGGTAAATAAAACCTGTGTGAAAATCACCAGCTTTATTGAATTTAATAACTGAATACTCCATATATTCGTCACTGTTTTTAGATTCAAAATTCTCAATTTTACGAGATAGCTCTTGTCTAACATCAGTTATTACTTTTCCTTTGAAATAACCATAAATAGCAATCGCTATTATTAAAACCAAAATAATTAAACCTGATATCTTAAAAAATTTCTTCAATCCGACCATCTTTTATTGTTAATCTAATTAAATAATAAGTTTTTGTTTCGGTGTCATTACTCCAACCTTTTAAATCACTAGCAACTAGTTCTAGCTTTTTAATTAATTTACCATTGTTAAATTGGATAGGTTCATAGTTGGTGTCTATCTGAAATTTTTTTTGGCTACAAAAAAAGCCATATTTATCTATATGCAGTTTTAACGTTATAAATCCGTTTTTTGGTTCAATATTGGTTTCGGTTTTTTTGATTTTTTCAAATGCTTTTCGGATTGTAATATTCTCGCCTTTAATTCTAGTATTATGCATTTTTCCTGAAATAGTTCCTGACCAATATGCTTCAGAATAATCATCACAGTCTGATTTTTTCTCTGAACATGAAATAAAAAATAGGATTGATAGTATTACAAAGTGTTTTTTCATAATTATGGATAATGTTTCGAATATGGTAAGTGATAAGCGATGACCTTTCCGTTTAAGCCCTTAGCAAAATTCAAAAAAATTTGCGGACTTCTTAAATATATGCAATCTTTTGCCAAAACTCCAAAACCCGTATTAATTTTAGCCTAGTTCTTCTTAAGCAATTTTTCTATTGCAAAACAAAGAAGGCCATACGACGAAACTTACGTTTCAATATTGCCCAGATAAACAGAAGTTAAATACAAAAAAAAGCTCTAAGAATCTAATTTTTAAATCTATGAGCCTAGAATAATAATGTATCAAATTAAGAAATAATTTGTTTGTTTTTTATCTCGGTTCTTTGTTAGGCACTGGGCTTTTTATAGTTTAAATTATGTCTATATTCGTTAGGGCTCATTGTAGTGTTTTTCTTGAATATTTTGCTGAAATACTGCGGATATTCAAACCCTAAAGAATATGCAATTTCACTAGCATTTTCTTTTGAATTTAAAAGTTTGTTTTTTGCTCTTTCTATGATGTAT
>NZ_JADGES010000172.1 GCF_016744255.1 Maribacter sp. | reverse complement strand
TATTTAAAGACACTGATACGGTTCTTTTTATACCATATGCTAGACCAAGCGGTATTTCTTATGAGGAATACACAGTTATAGCAAAAAAAGGGTTCAAAAGAATTGACAAAAAACTTATTGGCATACATACTTTTGACAATCCTATAGAAGCTATTAAAAATGCTAAAGGTATTTTTACTGGAGGAGGCAATACCTTTTTACTTGTTTCTAAACTATATGAGCACAATCTTCTTACTCCTTTAAAAGAGTCTATTCTAAAGGGCACTCCTTATTTAGGAACTAGCGCAGGAAGCAATATTGCTGGTGTTAATATGCGGAACACTAATGATATGCCTATTGTATATCCTCCTAGTTTTACTACTCTAGGGATTATACCATTTAATATTAACGCTCACTATTTAGACCCAGACCCAAACTCCACACATAAGGGAGAAACAAGAGAAACCAGAATAAAAGAGTTTCACCAGTATAACGAAACACCTGTTGTAGGTTTACGCGAGGGTAGTTGGATTCGTGTTCAGAAAAACAAATGTATTCTTGAAGGAAAAGAACTTACTGCTAGAGTTTTTGAAAAGAATAAAGAGCCTAATGAGATTGCCCCCAATGCTTCTCTTTTACATTTAAAATAACTTTTTTTTAAATGAAGCCTCTATTTTTTGCATGTTTAATTGCCTCCTCTGTATTATAGACTAATAAAACCTCTACATCTTGGTAATTCTGAAATAACTTCTCTACCCGTAACATTTTCTTTTTATTCTTTACGGATCTTAAGTAAATAGATGTAATTCTATTAGGATTTTTAGCTACTATATCTACATAAATATCTGGATCATGTTCGCCACAATCGCCAATAAGTATAAAAGATAAATCTGGATACGTATTTAATATATTCTGTATTTCATGATGTTTGTGTGATATTTTCGGCTTCGGTATTTTATCAAAAAAATGCCTTAAATCTCGTAACAAAAGAGCTCCTTTTGGAAAATTATTTCGATTAAGAAAAACTTTTAAATACCCATATAAATTCCAAGGGCTATTACTAACATAAAAAATTGGATTACAATTGTTTTTCGATTTTCCCTTGTGTAATTGCGTATAAAAATCTGCCGTACCTTCTAATGCTTTTCTATGAAACACATGAATAAAAAAAGTATTAAAGACAGCTCTCCACTTAAATTTTGAAGCAACGCCTGTGTGTAAAATAGTATCATCTACATCACTAATAACACCGTACTCTGAATTAGGTAAAGCAACCAGCATTTCTCCGTAAAAACAATTACCTGCTACGATATCATTTTTAAATTTATCAGGATTTTTGTATGCAATTTTATAAGGCAACCAACCATCTTCTGGTGTATTTTTAGATGCGTTTTCTATAGGCGAATCTATCAAATAATAACCTTCGGAATCTGTACTTACCTGTAATTCCTCTTTATTTGGAAGTTTTACATGCAACTCGGCATTCTCAATCTCATCTGTTTCGAATCTTTTCCATGTATTAAGTAAAACAGAACGCCAACCTATTTTTTGTAAATCTATATTTTCATCCTCTAGAGCCCTACCTCTCAAATATAAATGAGACAGTGTTCCGTAGGTCTTAAATGGAATGATTTGCAACTTATCTTTCTTTAACATACGTATTTGTTTCCCTAAGAACTAAATATAAAAAAACCGTCTCACATAAAAGTAAGACGGCTGTATTATTAATTTAAAAATGAAATTAATTTTTCTTAATTTCTGCTTTTTTTAATCGTAATTTCAGTAGACTCATTATTGCTTTTCACCGTAGCATTTTCAAAATCTTTCAATTGTTGTTCTACTTCTGTTTTAGTCCCTGTGAATGTTTTTTCTTCTGAGATTTCTTTACCATTTTCTATAGTAGTAGAAACTATAGTCGCTTCTGCCAAATCTTTATTTGTTATGGTCATTTCTACATTCGTAGTTTCGGTATTTTTTTCCTTTACATAAGCTGCAACACCCTCATCAACACCCAAAGCTATACTTGGCGCTATTACAAGAGCAACTACAGACATTAATTTTAGTAGAATGTTTAAGGATGGCCCCGATGTATCTTTAAATGGATCCCCAACCGTATCACCAACAACAGCCGCTTTATGAACATCTGTTCCTTTACGACCATCTTCTTCTATTGTTTTCTTAGCATTATCCCAAGCTCCACCTGCATTAGACTGAAAAATTGCCATTAAGACACCACAGGTAGTAACGCCTGCTAATAAGCCCCCTAACATTTCTGCACCACCAAGAAAACCAACCGCAACTGGCACTACAATTGCCAACAAACCTGGCAACACCATTTCTTTAATAGATGCTTTGGTAGAAATATCTACACATTTATCATATTCTGCTACACCATCTGCAGCATCAAATATTGCTCTATCTTCAGCAGAGGCTTTTGTCATATCCGAATCGTATTTACGCATCACTGTAAGAGCTGCTTTCAATTCTGGAATGTCTCTAAATTGGCGACGTACCTCTTCAATCATTGCCATAGCCGCTCTTCCAACAGCATTCATAGACAATGCGGAGAATACAAACGGCAACATACCACCTACTAAAAGGCCCGCCATAATATCTGGCCTAGAAACGTCAATAGATGTAACATTTGCAGTTTTCATAAAGGCAGCAAATAAAGCTAAAGCAGTTAAAGCTGCTGAGGCTATTGCAAAACCTTTACCTACAGCGGCTGTTGTATTTCCTAC
>NZ_JADGES010000100.1 GCF_016744255.1 Maribacter sp. | reverse complement strand
ATTTGCAGTTTTCATAAAGGCAGCAAATAAAGCTAAAGCAGTTAAAGCTGCTGAGGCTATTGCAAAACCTTTACCTACAGCGGCTGTTGTATTTCCTACAGCATCTAATTTATCTGTTCGTTCACGTACTTCACTTGGTAATTCTGCCATTTCAGCAATACCACCTGCATTATCACAAATAGGACCATAAGCATCCACAGCCAACTGAATACCTGTATTTGCTAACATACCTACTGCAGCAATAGCAATACCATATAAACCTGCAAAATGATGCGAAACCATAATAGCCGCTGCTATTAAAAGAATAGGAATTGCTGTAGACATCATACCTACACCTAAACCTGCTATAATATTTGTTGCAGCTCCTGTTTCTGATTGTTTTACAATAGACATTACTGGTTTTTTCCCAGTTGCTGTATAATATTCTGTTATTTTACCAACACCTAAACCAGCAACTAAACCGGCAATTGTTGCCCAAAACACACCCATAGCTCCGAAAGGTAATTCGGCATGAGATTCAGGAATTAAAGCATTAATAATGAAATAAGAAGCTACAACCATTAACCCTGCGGAACCAAATTCGCCAATATTTAAAGCTGTTTGTGGGTTTCCACCATCTTTTACTTTCACAAAAAAGGTTCCCAATATGGACATTAAAATTCCGATTGCCGCCAATACCAAGGGCAAATACACCGCACCCAAACCATCGAAATTAGGAGTTATAATAAAAGCCCCTAATACCATTGTACCAATAATAGAACCTACGTACGACTCGAATAAATCGGCTCCCATTCCGGCTACATCACCCACATTATCACCTACATTATCTGCAATAGTTGCTGGGTTTAATGGATGATCCTCTGGAATACCAGCTTCAACTTTACCTACTAAATCGGCACCAACATCGGCAGCCTTTGTATAAATACCACCACCAACACGCGCAAATAACGCAATAGATGACGCTCCTAATGAAAAGCCAGAAAGGACATTTAATACCAATGTTAAATTATCTGCTCCAGGCCACATATTTTGATAAACCATAAACAAACCACTGAGCCCTAATACTCCTAGACCTACAACTCCTAACCCCATAACAGCACCACCTGCAAAAGCAACTTCTAATGCTTTCCCTAAAGATGTTCTAGCCGCTTGCGTTGTTCTAACATTGGCTTTAGTTGCTACTTTCATACCAATAAAACCTGCTAAAGCAGAACAGATAGCTCCTATAATAAAGGACACCGCCACCATTCCACTAGACCCTGCTTCTGCAGCGCCTTTAAAATATAATAAGATAGCTACTGCTACCACAAAAATTGCTAAAACTTTGTATTCGGCTTTTAAAAAGGACATGGCTCCTTCTGCTATATTTTTTGCAATACGTGCCATTTTTTCATCACCAACGTCTTGCTTAGAGACCCATGCATTTTTAATTCCGACAAAAATCAGGGCCAAAATCCCAAAGGCCCATAAATAATTTACAATTAATTCCATATTCTATTATCAGTTTGTTAGTTACATTGATAGTAAATGTATGAAATCGATAACTATAAAAAAAGCCGCTTTTAAAATTAAAAGCGGCTTTTTTTATGATTTTCAACTGTTTAGATTGTGAATGTACGTTTCTTTTTATGGTCACTTTTATCGTAACGTTGCACACATTCATGGTAAATTTTAATAGCCTCTTCAGCATTACCCCATCCGCCAGTATCAACTTTCTTTTTCTCAAGATCTTTATACACTTTAAAGAAATGTTCAATTTCTTTTAATCTATGTGGATTTAAATCGCTTATATCATTATTATTACTCCAAATTGGATCAGAAACAGGCACACAGATTATTTTTTCATCTGGTCCTTTTTCATCTGTCATATGGAAAACTCCAATTGGCCTTACCTCCATTACCACCATTGGGTATGTTGGTTGGTGCCCTAACACTAAAACATCTAAAGGATCACTATCCAATGCTAATGTTTCGGGTACAAAACCATAATCTCCAGGATACATCATGGAAGAAAAAAGCATTCTATCAAATCTAATTTTATTTAAGGTAAAATCATACTCATATTTATTTCTACTTCCTTTTGGAATTTCAATTAAAACATCAAAAGTTATATTTTTCTTTTCAGCCATTTTTTTAGTTATTTTTTTCATGTGCAAAGTTAACAAATGAACGTGAGCTCGTTAATGAAATTGTATTAATTGTAAATTATTTTTTTTAAAATTTGAATCCAAAAGAACCCGTAACACTAAATGGCCTTGCTTCTGGCGCATCTAAATAATTGCCTCTGAAATTAAAATCTATTCTAAATATTTTAAAAATATTACCTATTCCAAAAGAATATTCATAATATATTTTTTGTGATGGAGCCAATAGAGGTGTATTCACATTCGCAGGGGAATTAAGGGTTATATTCCCATCTGAAAGGTCTCCCCAAACACCACGCAAACCAACAATCTCTCTTAAATTCCACTTTCTAATTAATGGTATTCTAGAAAATAGTCTCCCATTAAAATTATGTTCTAAATGCAAGGCTGCATATGTATCTGTTATAAATTCGTAAAAATCTAAATTTGCAAAGGTTCCGTAATTTGAAAATAAGGTTTGATTCCCTGGAATAACATTTAGCAAACCTAATGGCACTTCTCCAAAAGTTTTTCCAACCTCAAGCGTACTATACAATCTCCCAAAACCGCCTATTTGCCATGGCTGACTATAAGAGAACTGCAGTTTACTATAGTTAAAATCACTATTCATAACTCCTTCTAAGCCTTTGGTGTAATTCAACAAAAGTGTGCTATAATTATCATTAATATCTCTTCTTTCTACTCCGTGACCTATTGTTCTCTTCCCTGGCGTATAAATTAGAATGGTATTAAAATCGAACTGCCTTACCTCTGAGGATATTCCGCCAGAGCTTTCTAGATTTACATAGTCTAAACTAAAATCATTAGGCAAAGCAGAGCTTAACGTTCTAAAAGTTCCACCAACGGAGACTCTAACATTAGTTAACGGTTCTGCTTCGACGCTTAGCGCACTTAGGTTAATATTGGTAAGTCTATTATTTGCTCCTACCGTAAGTAATGAAGAAGATGCTATGCTTCTACCTAAAACATCATTAGTTGCTGTTAAACTAACTCCTAGTTGCTCTATATCTCTTCTATTACCCCCAGAAACAATTAGCCTGCTTTTATTATCTAATAAAAATTTAGCCGATATTCCATGCTTCATCTTATGATCTTTAAAACCATATGCGGCATACCCTTCTATACGCCATGGATCATTAGGCCCATAATATGTTCTTGCTCCTAAACGAAGCCTAGGCCCTTCTGCATCATTAAACCCAAAAACATCGTACACAGAACCAATGTCCATATTCCATTTATCAATCTCTACATAACCAGACCCTAGAATACTAATTACATTGTAGTACGATTTAAATTTAGGAACGGTCTTTAAAGTATCTAACAGTTTGTATATACCGGACTCATCTTTATTTAAAGATTCTAATCTATTCTTCGCCCAAAAGGCATCATCTTTTACAACAACTTCGGGGTCGAAGGGATTGCCGTCGGTTTTATAGAAATCTTTTGACCTCTCTTTGTCGAACACATACCCGTCGTATACTGTTGTTCTTTTCCCGTAAACACCTTTGGATTTTTCTTTCTTTTTAAAACTAAAATCACTCAACATATAATCTCTTTTCAAAAGAAAAACGGAATCGTTTACTACATCAAAATCTTGTTCTATATAAATCTCTTTTACCCAATTTATATTAGCACTTTTAGTTACTTCTAAATTTATACTTTTAATAGCATAGGTAGAATCGTTAACCCAAAAATCCCCTTTAAAAGTAAGTTCGTTTTTACGCCTAGGATAATACACAATATTATAACACCATTTATTATCTATATAAGCACTATCTCTTAATGCATAATTATAGGTATCTACTCCCGTTCTAGAGAGTGGACTAGTAAAACTTTTGTCAAAAAACTTTAAGTAGTTATCGTATATGTCATAATCTTGATACAAATCTTTAACAAAGGCTATTATAGCTTGATTATTATCGAAGCCTGAGTTTTTATTCCCCAGAACTTCTTCTTTTTCCTGCTTGGTAGTATTATCCCCATACACCTTAGAAAAGGTCTCGTTTAAAAATATAGGCAAATAGGTTTTCCCTGTAATTCTTGATGTATCTAAATCTTGAAAAACAAATTCTAATCCTTTAAAAATTTTACGCTTCATTAAAGCGCTATCGATTGTATTTAAATCGAACTCGACTTTCTCATATTTATCAAAAGCATACTGCTTAAACTTACGAACTCCATTTTCTCTTTTCTTTGCCCATATTTTACGTAAAATATCGACCGCAGGGTTATTCTTTTTAGATTGTTTCCCTGCAATAAGAACAACTTCGTTTAATTGCTCCGTAGACTCTTCTAAAACCACCTTCATCTCATAAGTTACCTTACTAGATAAAGCAATAGTTTTGTTCTCATACCCTATAAAAGAAACGATTAGTGTTTTATAAGCATTTTCAGATTCCATATAAAACCTGCCATTATCATTGGTAATGGTACCTTCTGTAGAGTTTTTAAATAATACATTAGCAAATGCTACTGGCTCTCCCAAATCATCTATAACAACCCCTGATACTTTGGTTTGAGAATACCCAAATATTGCTGTAAAAAACAACAATAAAAAAACTATTTTTTTCATTTAATTTTATATTCTAATTACCTGTACAAACAAAAAGCATACCAATAAAAAAGCTTCACCGACTGATCAGTTGGCGAAGCTATAATACTTTTACAAAAAATAAGCGTTTATTTTATTTATATAACACTTTTTTAACGGCCACTACTACATCTTTATAGTTTGGCAACCACTCTTCTAATAATACTGGAGAGTAAGGTGCTGGGGTGTCTGCTGTATTTATCTTAACTATTGGTGCATCTAAATAATCAAATGCATGCGATTGAATATGATATGTAATTTCTGTAGCTACATTTCCAAAAGGCCAAGCTTCTTCTAAAATAACTAAACGATTTGTCTTCTTCACAGAATCTAACACCGTTTTGTAATCTAATGGCTTAACTGTACGTAAATCTATAATTTCACAACTAACGCCTTCTTTAGCTAGTTCATCCGCTGCTTTATCTGCTTCTTTAATAATTTTACCAAAAGAAACTATAGTAACATCTGAGCCTTCTCTGCGAATATCTGCAACTCCTAATGGAATAACAAACTCTCCTTCTGGCATTTCTCCTTTATCCCCATACATTTGCTCTGACTCCATAAATATTACAGGGTCATTATCTCTTATTGCTGCTTTTAACAAACCTTTAGCATCTTTAGGATTAGAAGGGACTACCACCTTTAAACCTGGACAGTTAGCAAACCAACTCTCAAAAGCCTGAGAGTGCGTAGCTCCTAATTGACCCGCTGACCCCGTAGGGCCCCTAAATACAATTGGGCAAGGAAATTGACCACCAGACATTTGTCTAATTTTAGCTGCATTATTTATAATCTGATCTATTCCTACCAAAGCAAAATTAAATGTCATAAATTCTATAATAGGCCTATTCCCTGTCATTGTAGAACCTACGCCTACTCCAGCAAAACCTAATTCAGAAATCGGGGTATCTATAACTCTCTTAGGACCAAACTCATCTAACATTCCTTTAGAAGCCTTATAAGCGCCATTATATTCAGCAACCTCTTCACCCATTAGATAAATGGACTCGTCTCTTCTCATTTCCTCGGACATAGCTTCAGCTATTGCTTCTCTAAATTGTAGTGTCTTCATATTTATAACAATAAAATTCCTTAATTAAATAACCTAAAGGCATGCAAAAATAGGAAATTATATATCAAAATAAGAACCATAATAATCAAAAAAAGTTATAAATTTACTATGCATGCATAGTAAATTTGAAAATTAATAACTATCTTAGCCTTATCATTTTTAAAAGCCGATTTATTAGATGAAAATATTAGTTTGTATAAGTAACGTACCAGACACTACATCCAAAATCAATTTCACGGATGGTGACACAAAATTCGACACCAATGGTGTGCAGTTTGTTATAAACCCAAATGATGAATTTGGACTTACAAGAGCCATGTGGTTTAAAGAGAAACAAGGAGCTACAGTACATGTAGTATCCGTTGGGGGGGCTACAATAGAACCAACCATTCGCAAAGCTCTTGCGATTGGAGCAGACGAAGCTATACGCATAAATGCAGAACCTTCCAATGGCTTTTTTGTTGCCGAACAGTTAGCAGAAGTTGTCAAAAAAGGAGAATACAATCTTGTAATAGCAGGTAGAGAATCTATAGATTATAACGGAGGAATGGTTCCTGGTATTCTAGCTTCTTTATTAGATATGAATTTTGTAAACACTTGCATAAACCTTGAAGTAGAAGGAGAAAAAGCTACTGCTCAAAGAGAAATCGATGGTGGAAAAGAAACCATCTCTACATCGTTACCATTAATTATTGGCGGTCAAAAAGGTTTGGTACAAGAAGCCGATTTAAAGATTCCTAATATGAGAGGAATTATGATGGCAAGACAAAAAAAATTAACCGTTCTAGAACCTATAGATGCTTTAAGCGCAACTACAGATACTAAATTTGAAAAACCAGCGGCTAAAGGTGCTGTTAAAATGGTAGACGCTAGTAATGTGGATGAGCTGATTAACCTTCTTCACAACGAGGCTAAAGTAATTTAATATAAATTCTAAGTTCCATTTTTGGGACTCGAAAATTCAAAAAAAATGTCAGTTTTAGTATATACAGAATCAGAAAACGGGAAATTCAAAAAAAATGCTCTTGAAGCGGCCTCCTATGCAGCTGAAGTTGCCAAACAATTAGGAACCACTGTAACAGCCATATCTATAAACGCTACTGAGAATGACTCTTTAGGTGCATATGGTGTCTCCAAGGTGCTTCAAATAAACAATGACAGCTTACAAAGTTTTAACGCCAAGGCTTATGCTAAGGCTATTATTCAAGGAGCTAAAGCAGAAGAAGCGCAAGTTATTATAACGAGCTCTAGTACGGATGCAAAATACCTAGCCCCATTAGTTAGCGCAACTTTAAAAGCCGGATACGCCCCTAATGTTGTTGCTGCACCAAAAAGCACAAACCCTTTCATTGTAAAAAGAACCACTTTTAGTAATAAAAGCTTTGCTTTAACAGAAATAAAAACAGATATAAAAGTTATCGGCGTTTCTAACAATTCTTACGGTATTGTTGAAAACAAAACTACCATTAGCGTAGAAGACTTCTCTGTCTCTTTAAATGATTCAGATTTTTCTACAAAATCTATTGAAGTAGATAAAGTAATAGGAAAAGCTACAATTGCAGATGCAGATATTGTTGTATCTGGAGGTAGAGGGCTAAAAGGACCTGAAAATTGGGGAATGATAGAAGATCTTGCCGATATTTTAGGAGCTGCTACTGCATGCTCCAAACCAGTTTCTGACCTTGGTTGGAGACCACATGGCGAACATGTCGGACAAACAGGAAAACCAGTAGCAAGTAATTTATACATAGCCATTGGTATTTCAGGAGCCATACAACATCTTGCAGGAGTAAGCGCATCTAAAACCAAAGTAGTTATAAATACAGACCCTGAGGCTCCATTTTTTAAAGCTGCAGACTATGGTATTGTAGGAGATGCTTTTGAAGTTGTTCCACAACTCATCGAAAAATTAAAAGAATTTAAAGCGCAAAACACTTAATTTTTGTTAATTTGTGCCCTTAAAGGGCTGTTTAAATATTCGGCTTGCCCATCTATTTAAACAGTCTTTTTCTTTTTTACAATTATTTATGAGCTTAGTAAGATTAAAAATAAAAGGGATTTCCTATAGCCAAACACAAAATGGCGCATACGCCCTTATTTTAAATGAAGTGGATGGCGATCGTAAACTGCCTATTGTAATTGGCGCTTTTGAAGCACAATCTATTGCAATAGCACTGGAAAAGGAAATAAAACCTCCTAGACCCTTAACACACGACTTATTTAAAAATTTCTCGGATCGCTTTGAAATCATTATAAAGCAAGTAATCATTCACAAACTAGTGGATGGCGTTTTCTATTCTAGCATTATTTGCGAAAGAGATGGTATAGAAGAAATAATCGACGCTAGAACAAGTGATGCGATTGCATTAGCTTTACGTTTTAGCGCCCCTATATTTACTTACAAAACTATTCTAGATAAGGCTGGCATTTTCTTAAAATTCTCTTCTAAAGACAAAGATAAAGAAGAGGAAAATGACGAAAGCATAATGGTTGATGAAATTTTACAAGAAGGCGGAGAACCTGTAGAAATAGAATCCGGAGCTACAGATGGCTACACAGAATTAACTACCGACGAACTTCACAAAGAATTGAACAAAGCAGTAGCCAATGAAGACTACGAAAAAGCTGCTAAATTAAGGGATGAAATATCCAAACGTAATTGATTTTAAAAAGATTTACATGAAAATTTGGGGCTGGGTAGTATTTGTTTTTTTCTTATTTTCTTTTTCTTCTTTTTCGCAAGATCTTGGCATTCAAGATAGCCTACCCTCTTTAACACAAACTACAATTATTAATGACGCAACCCCACCTACTATCCAAGTAGTGCCAAACGCAGGTTTTTCTATTCATAGTCTATGGAGAGGCATTTTAGGCATGCTGGTTTTACTATTTATATCCTATTTATTTAGTGCCAACAGAAAAGCCATAAACTGGAAAACGGTTGGAATAGGTTTGTGTATACAACTTATTATTGCTATTGGAGTCTTAAAAGTAAGGTGGGTTGAAAAAGTTTTTGATACTATCGGTAAAGTCTTTGTAGAAATATTAGAGTACACTACTAAGGGTAGTGAATTTATATTCAAGGGACTTGTTTCAGATATGGATACCTTTGGATTCATCTTTGCATTCCAGGTACTCCCAACTATTATATTTTTCTCTGCATTAACCTCTGTTTTATTCTACTTAGGAATTATACAAAAAGTAGTAAAGGGCTTAGCTTGGCTATTATCTAAATCTTTGGGTATCTCAGGTGCCGAAAGTCTAAGCGTTGCTGGGAATATTTTCTTAGGACAAACAGAAGCCCCATTATTAATTAAAGCTTACTTGGAGAAAATGACCAAGTCAGAAATATTACTCGTAATGATTGGCGGAATGGCTACCGTTGCTGGAGCAGTACTAGCAGCTTACATAGGGTTTCTAGGAGGAGATGACCAAATATTACGTTTACAATTTGCAAAACATTTGTTAGCAGCTTCCGTAATGGCAGCACCTGGCGCAATAGTTGTTTCTAAAATACTTTACCCCCAGACCGAAGAAGTAAATACCGACGTACAAGTATCTACAGAAAAAATAGGAGCTAACATATTAGATGCTATTGCCAATGGAACAACAGAAGGATTAAAATTAGCTGTAAATGTTGGCGCTATGCTTTTAGTCTTTGTTGCTTTTATTGCGATGATTAATGGAATCTTAGAACTTACTGGTGATATAAGTGGTTTAAACGATTGGGTAGCCAACAATTCAAGTTACGAAAGGTTCTCTTTAGAAGCCATTCTTGGAACCATATTCGCCCCTTTAATGTGGCTAATTGGCGTAGCTAACGAAGACATTATGCTCATGGGACAGCTATTAGGAATTAAATTAGCAGCCAGTGAATTTGTAGGATACATACAATTAGCGGAGCTTAAAGACATGGCAAATGCAACGCATTTTACATATAATAAATCTATTATAATGGCGACATATATGCTATGCGGTTTTGCAAATTTCGCATCTATAGGCATACAAATTGGTGGTATTGGATCATTAGCCCCAGGGCAAAGAAAAACACTTTCTGAATTTGGTCTAAAAGCTGTTTTAGGAGGCTCCTTAGCCTCTTTATTATCCGCCACCATTGCAGGGATGATTTTAGGGTAATACGCAATTACCTCTCTCTTTTTGTGGTTAATAATTATTGAATAATAATTATTTTTCATCACTAAACACCCTAAATTGTTTTCCTATTTTTACCAATATTAAGTTAACCAACTATGAAGCAATATCACGATTTACTAAAACACGTATTAGAAACAGGAAACCAAAAAGGAGACCGTACTGGCACGGGAACCCTAAGTGTTTTTGGACATCAAATGCGATTTGATTTAAGTAAAGGCTTCCCTATGGTTACGACTAAAAAATTACATTTAAAATCTATCGTTTACGAACTTTTATGGTTTTTAAAAGGGGATACCAACATAAAATACCTGCAAGAAAACGGAGTTAGAATCTGGAACGAATGGGCCGATGAAAATGGCGAATTAGGCCCCGTTTACGGACACCAGTGGAGAAACTGGAATAGCGATGAAATAGACCAAATAAAAGAAGTAATACACTCCTTAAAGACAAATCCTAACAGTAGAAGAATGCTAGTATCTGCCTGGAACCCTAGTGTGCTACCTGATACATCTAAATCTTTTTCTGAAAATGTTGCTAATGGAAAAGCCGCCCTACCTCCATGTCATGCATTTTTTCAATTTTACGTAGCCGATGGCAAACTTTCTTGCCAACTATACCAACGTAGTGCAGACATTTTTCTAGGCGTTCCTTTTAACATAGCATCTTATGCCCTATTTACCATGATGATGGCGCAAGTTTGTGGTTACGAAGCCGGTGAATTCATTCACACTTTTGGAGATGCCCACATCTACAACAACCACATGGAGCAAGTGGAATTGCAACTTAGTCGTGAATGTAAGCCTTTACCAAAAATGACCCTAAACCCTAATGTTAAAGATATTTTTGATTTTAATTTTGAAGATTTTACGTTGAGCGATTATAACCCCCACCCACATATTAAAGGTATTGTAGCCATTTAAAATAGCTGCCAAAAACAATAAAATTAGACTACTAACTTTTAGTAGTCTACAAACACGATTAAGAATAAAATTGAGGGAAAAATCATCACTAAATATAGGTTTTAGCAACTATATTTAGTTGTTGTAAATAATTTAAAAAAACACAAATGAATGACCGAAATACCCATTGAACAAATACCTTTTAAAGAAATAGCATTATTAATTTTAGGTACTCTAAGTACATTTCTAGTTTGGCGCGTTCAGCATCAAAAAGATAAAATTAGAAATGTAGAAAGTCAGTTGTCGGACAAAAAATATCAAATGTATTCGGAATTGATTTACATTCTTTTTGACATTACAAATGGAGAAAAGGTTGGAAAAAAAGTATCGCAAAGGGACTTGTTAAAACGGATTTTAGCAATCAAACGTGATATGTTCATTTATGCGCCTGATGAAATTTTTAAGAAATTTACAAAATGGACATTGGAAATTAATAAGGTTGAAAATTCAATGTCACAGTTTAAAACATATTTTGAATTAATGAAACTTGTCCGAAAAGATATGGGACAAAAAAACACAAAGTTGGATTTAGATGATTTTATGCTGTTCTATATGCAGAGTGAAGAAGAATACCAAGTGCTGAAAGAACAAAATGGGTGGTAAAAACTACTTACAACAATGACTATCGCAAATAGGGCATAAAGTACTAAATTTAAAGGTTTGGCTTGTAACTAAACTGAAAGTAATCGCTTATTTTCTGCCCAACTTGCCATATATTTAACGTTATCGGTAATAATCAACCAAACAGAACTTTAGAATAAAATTGGATATGAAAAAAAATCTATTTTTTACTTTTATAATAATTGGTGTTAGCTGCTCAAATTCGAAAAAAGAAAAATCAACTTTTCCTTCTAGCAAAGTCACAATTTCTAAGGAAATAAATTCGCAACCGGAAAAGTTACAATCGAAAATAGCAAATTCGAATTTCGAAATAGCATTCAACAGGTCTAAAGCATCCACCTATACAATTGTAGATTCTGAATATGGAAATAGTAGTACTATTGTGCAAAACTCATATGATTATACTACTAAGCAATTAGAAATAATGCCCAACATGAAAAGGCTAGAAAATGCTTTAATGAGAAAATAAAATTTCACATTGCGCAAAATTTTAGGTATCCAGAAGAGGCACTAAAGATGGAATATCAAGGAAAAATTTCTACCATGTTTAAGATAAACGAAGATGGTAGTATCGGTAACATAAAAACCAAAGGGCGTTACAAAATATTA
>NZ_JADGES010000099.1 GCF_016744255.1 Maribacter sp. | reverse complement strand
GTTGTTTTCCTACGAATACCTCGGGGCTTGCTCCTAGAGGTAGTTTACTTCGTATTTCTATCATAGTTTATAAAAGGGTCTTCTTATCCTTTATAAGTGTAAAAAATTTTATCGTTTTAAGAAAAAATTAGCTGTATCCATATCTTCTACCAACATTTTTAAAGTGGTGGTTTCTAACATATTTCTAAGCTGGCTTCTAATTTCTACAAACTTAAAGTGTAGGGGACAAGGGGAATCTTCGTTACATTCCGATAATCCCAAGCCACAACCCGTATAAATAGTATCGCCATCTAATACTTTTACCACATCGCTCAATCTAATTGTTTCCATTTTATCATTTTCTATAACAAAACCGCCGTAAGGGCCTTTAATAGATTTTACAATAGTATTACGTGTAAGTTGTTGTAATACTTTAGCAGTAAAGGCTTGTGGCGAATGTATAGCATCGGATATGGTAACCAAACTCACTTTAATATCCTGCGCGCTTTGTTGGGCAATATAAATTATTGCTCTAAGTCCATATTCACAAGATTTTGAAAACATAGTATCTATATTATGCTACAAATTTAAAGCATAATTCCATAGAAGACAAATTTATCCTTTATAAAAAACTATCCTTTATCTCATAAAAACGGGTATAAACCAACGGCCTAATAGAATCTAATATGGCGAGCTAATCCTCCAAATTAGAAAAAAAAGCAATTCTATATATATTGTAAATTTTTTCTAAGGATTCATTGCGTTTAATAAAATTGCTATTCGCAAATTGGCAAAAAATGGTACTATAACGTTCTACCTTATGTAACTTTGTGTAGATTTATACTGGGTACAGGATTCTTAAAGAACAATTTTCTACCTACAATGAATTTAAAGCAGATTTCGAATGTTTCAAAGTCCTAGTAATACTTAGAAAATAGAACGGATACAAATTAAATAACCAATGAATAACGATACTCAAATAAAATGTCCTAATTGTGGCACATCTATAGATGTACAAGATATTTTATCGCATCAATTAGAAGAAGAAATAAAACAAAAATACCAGGCTCAGATTGCAGATGAAAAGAAGAAATACGAGAGCGAGCAAGAGAAGCTAAAACAAGAGAAGCTTAATTTTGAACAAAAGAAAAAGAGAGAGAATGAACTCTTTCAAGAACGCTTAGAAAATCAGCTTAAAGCGGATAAGAAAGATATTGAGTCTAAACTTAAGCTAAAATTAAAAGAAGAACAGTCGGAACAATTTGATGCTTTGCAAAAAGAATTAAATGAAAAATCGGAACAAATAAAAGAGTTAAATAGAACCAAAGCTGAAATTGAAAAATTAAAGCGAGAGAAGTCCGAGTTAAAAGAAATTGCGGAAGCGGAATCTCAAAAAAAACTAAATGAAATTCTTTTAGCAGAAAAGGAAAAGATTAAAAAATCGGAAGAAGACAAAAACGAATTGCGTTTTAAAGAAATGCAAAAGCAGCTAGAAGACCAAAAAAAGCTTACTGAAGAGATGAAACGTAAGCAAGAGCAAGGTTCTATGCAGTTACAAGGAGAAGTGCAAGAACTAGCAATAGAGGAGTGGTTAGCATCTAAATTTCCATTAGATACCATTGAAGAAATAAAAAAAGGAGCTAGAGGAGGAGATTGCATACAGATTGTACATTCTAGAACGGAACAAAATTGTGGTACTATATATTATGAAAGTAAGAGAACTAAAGATTTTCAACCCACTTGGATTGAAAAATTTAAAGCAGATATAAGAGATAGAGGTGCCAATATAGGGGTTTTGGTTACCGAAGTAATGCCATCTGATATGGACAGAATGGGATTAAAAGATGGAATTTGGATTTGCAATTATGAAGAATTTAAAGGTCTTTGTGCTGTTTTAAGAGAGAGCATTTTACAAGTAAATAATGCCATTATTACGCAAGAAAATAAAGGAGATAAAATGGACTTGCTTTACGATTACCTAACGAGTAGTACGTTTAGAATGCAAATAGAAGCCATTGTAGAAGGGTTTACACAAATGAAATCGGATTTAGATAGCGAAAAACGTTCCATGCAAAGAATTTGGAAACAAAGAGAAAAGCAGATTGAAAAGGTGGTAACCAATACCATTGATATGTACGGTTCTATAAAAGGTATCGCTGGTAACGCTATTCAATCTGTAAAGGCTCTTGAGCTACCAGAAGGAGATGACGATTTAGAATTAAATTTATAAAAATAACCTTAAGTTATACGGCATAAAAAAGTAAATATTAAAAGGTATTCTTTTTCTATAAAAAACTACAATAGGAACAAAGAGGTAATGTGTATATAAACTTACACCGAGTAAGAAATAAAATAAGAGTAAAAAAGCCATTAATCGTAGCTGATTCTTTGTTTTAAGGAAACTACCTCGGGGCAATCTCCACGAGGCATTCGTAGGAAAAAAATCTTGAAAATTTCGAGGCAAGCCTCGGAGCATTTAAATCTCGATTATCGAGTATTTACCCATAATACAAACCCTGTTATTGGTAACGAGGCTCCTATTAAACCTGTAAAAAAAACAAGTATTTTTCCCCAAATACTTAATATACTTCCTGTGTGAATATCATAATATAAAGACCTAAATTTTGCGCCTCTTTTCTTATTTATATCTAACTCTGTATTTATAATATTCCCAGTTGCGGGGTGTATATAAAAATGGTCTGAACTTCTATAAGAATCGTCATTTGGATATGCTGTTACTTTTAAAGGAAGAGTTGTTGTTTTAGGTAGAATATAAAGAAATAAGCGCCTATTTTTCTGGTTATAATCCATTTTTTTCTTTGCAACATCTAATGCCTCATAGGACAAGGTTGCGTTATCTATAATAATTGGGTTTTTTTTCTCTTTTTTTTCAAAAGTCACCATTCTATATAGCGATTCGTCTACCCAAGAAAAGGTCCAACCTAAACCGGTAATAGCAATTATTATAAGAATAAAAGAACTATAAAACCCTAAAACACTGTGTAAATCATATAATATTCTTTTAATGTTAGAGGTTTTTTTAATTGTAAATTTTGACTTTCTACCATTTTTAGATTTAAATATTTTTTTGCTTTTTGGAAACCATAAAATGATACCTGTAATTAAAGATATAATAAAAAGTATCACTGAATATCCAATAATTTTTCTTCCAATTTCTTTCTTTAATAATAAGTTTCTATGAATTTTTAGAACTACTGTAAAAAAGTCTTTCGACTGTTCTTTTTCTTTTAACAACTCCCCCGTATAGGGGTCTACAAAGCTGTCGTATAAGTTGCCATTCTTTGACGTTCTTAATATGGTTGTTCTACGCGATTCTGTAAAATCATAAACATATAATACCTTGTTTTCTGAGCTAGATTCATACAATTTTAATAAATCTGCTAATGGCATTTTTTCAAGAGTGGAATTTTCTACAGAATAATAAGGGTATATTAATAGCTTAATTTCTTTTTGAAAAGCATAAATAGATCCCGTAATACAAATTACAAAGATGATAAGGCCTGTAAAAAGACCTACCCATAAATGGATTATTCTAAATATGTTTCTCATCTTTTAAGTCTTTTTAAAATTAAAAAACAAAGCCCCAAATGATATAAATCATCAGGGCTTTGCATAATTTAATGGGTTCTATAATCTAGTATTACAATTTAATAAGCACTGATAAATTAAATCTAGCTCCATTAGCTTTTTCATAAGAACTAGCATAGCCTGCCCATTGTGATCTTGTCGTATAAAAGTCTTGATTAAATAAATTAGTAATCCCTAATTGAAACTTTATTTTTTCATCAACATCATAAGAGGCATATAAATTAGAATAATTAAAACTTTTAACAGGAGCATAGCCATAGCCATATTTTCCTTCGGCATTTGGCTCAAAACGATCTCTGCTTCCTGTTAAAACCGTTGAAATTTTTATATTTAATTTAGAATTCAAATCATATCCTAAATAAGTTCTTGTTATTGAAGGGTTAATTCTTCTGCTATTTAAATAAACATCCTCTTTATCAGTGGTATCCCCATCATCATTAGCATCTGCCTTACCTTCAATTCCTTGGTGAGATATTCCAAAATTAAATTTTTCAGCAAAACGAGTATTAAATTGAATTTCATATCCATGTATTCTCTCCGCGGCTCTAGTTACCTCAAGGTGTGCAGATTCTTCACTAGCTGTCCAACTTGACCCTAGTTCTGACGTACTAATAAAGTAAGTAGCTTGTAAAGTAGTATTAGCTCCTAATTCGCTAGATGCTCCAATTTCATAGTTATTTACAATGATGGCCTCTGGAGCAAATTTTAGTAGTAAATCAGGATCTTTAGCGACTCTAACTTCTCTTCCAATTTCTGCAACTGAAAAACTTTGTGAAAAACTAACAAATGGTTTAAATACTTTTATTTTATTGTATCTCAACCCTGAATTAAATGTAATGGCATTATATTTTAAATCATTACCATTTATTTTTATACCTCCATTATTTACATTTCCATCATTATACTTTAAAGTGGTATAATCATCAATACCAATATTTATTTTTTCGTATCTCAGACCTACTTTAATAACAAAGTCGTTAAAAGTTGTTTTGTTTTGAATAAACGGTGCAAAGTTTACCATATTCATTGGTGTTAAAATGGTTCTTCCATCAAGCGTAGTTTGCTTTGTTTCATCCCCCATAAAATCAATTCCGTAAACCAAATTACCTGAAATTTTATCCGAAAATCTATACGATGAGTTCAAGTTTAATCGAGCTCCTTTTTTTGAAGATTGAATCCTAGATTGCCCTCCAGAAATAGTACCTCCTTTTGTGTTATTTCCCCACCACGCGTACCATGCATAAACAGTTTCAAATTTATTTGAATAAAGATTTAATGAAAGGTCTGTATTTTTAAAAATATTCTTTGATAAAAAAGTAAATTGAAAGTTATGATTAAATCTAGTACCCTGATCTTCCTCTACACTATTTGGTTCAGAAAAAGCACCTGTTACCGGAGATTCTCCATAAACACCATTGACTCTTTTTAAATTTGTACTTTGATTACTACTAAAATAATTATAGACAAAACCAACACTATTATTTTCGTTTATATCATATTTTAATTTTCCAAAAAAATTATATCGCTGCGTCTCTCCAACGCCGTTATCTGGGGATTGAATTTCATTTTTTGGTCCTCTCATAATTCCGGTACTTTCATAAGACCCATTAATTACGTACCCCAATTTGTTTTTGGTACCACTAAATCCTTGGCTTATTAATGTTCCCATGGTATGCTTCGTATTTACTAAAGACCCTGTAGACCCAAATCTAGTTGTACTTTCAAAAGACTTATTAGGATTAATATTTTTAGTAATAAAGTTAACTACTCCACCTTCTGCGCCATTTCCATAAATAGCGGTAGCACCTCTAACAACTTCAATCTTCTCAATTACGGAAGGATCAATTGTATTAATTTCCTTATTGGTTTTAAACAAAGGAGTACTCTGAGGAATCCCATCAATTAAAATTAACATATTTCTACCTCTCATGTTTTGCCCTCTAGACCTATTAGTTCCGGTTGATAATGATATCCCTGGTATTTTATCAATAACATCTGCTAGCGTATTAGCATTTTGGGATAATATTGCAACTTCTTTTCTGTTTAAAACAGTTACTGATGAAGGTATTTCATCTATTTTATCATTACTTCTTGATGTTATAACTACCTCATTTAGTGAAAAATTATCTGGATTCATAGTCACAGATATATACTCATTAGTTGCTGAAACTGATACCAAAACATTTTTTGTTTTATACCCTAGATGCGACAAGGTAAGTTCATAATTACCAACTTTATTTAATGTTAATGTAAAATTACCTTCAGTATCTGTTTGTGTGCCATAACTATTTTGGTTATTGGTTATGTTCACTCCAATTAAAGGTTCATTTTGCCCGTTATTTACCTGCCCTTCAAGTATATATTCTTGTGAATACATTGAAATTGTTGTCAGAAAAATTAATAGCAAATAGTATTGCTTTTTCATATTATTTTAATTTAGATTAATTATAAATAGTTTATTTTTTGCGCAAAAATAAGAGGTTTTTTTAGTTGATAAAAATTATTTAGAATAAATCTAAATAATTTCTTTTATTAAGGTTTAGATGTAGGATACTATGACTAGAATTAAAAGAATAAGATGATTATTTTTTTAGATAAGGCTTTTAAAAACGGCCTAAGAAAACTTGGGTTAAAACAATAGGTGAATGAGCGTACATATTATAGAAGTCTGGTAATACCCTTTCTTAAGAGTTAAAATTATAGACGAAATTTTTAAAGCAATGTAACTTCCACGACAGCTGATTCCGTAGCTAAAAAGGTTTTTATTTTGAGCACATTTTCTTTACGCACGGCTCTGCTTTAAAGTTATCTATAGCAGGTTTAATACCCGGATGTTTGAAGTATAGTTTCTTTTAATTACTGTTAGGCTTGCCCCGAGGTAGTTTACCAGCAGTACTTAAAGTAAACTACCTCGGGACAAGACCCACGAGGCATTCGGAAGAAAACAATATTGAAAATTTCGAGGCAAGCCTCGGAGCATTTAAATATCGATTATCGAGTAAGAACAAAAATTAAAGCTGTATATTTTTTTAGGCCGTATGGTGTTCTATTTTTTAGAACGAATTGATTATGAAGAGAAGAACTGTAGAGACACTTACAAAGCTAATATCAAGAATACTAAATTAAAAGAGGCCAATTTGTTATTAAGAGCATTCTTTACATGTTCCCGATAAAACACAGTTCACATTTTCAACTAGGTAAGCATCAGGGATTGAAAAATTAACTTCAGCAGGAAGACATTCTAATGTTTCGCACTTAATACACATAAAATGTAAATGATTCTCCACTAACTTCATTTTATTTGTCCTTGTGTATAAGGCAAAATATTGTTTCCCATCTTCGGCAATAATCTTATGTAAAACTCCATCATCACAAAAGCGATTTAAAACTCGATAAATTGTAGCTCTATTTATATCAATAGAAATCTTCTGTTCAATCGAATCCTGACTCATTGCCTTTCCTTCCTTTTTTAAAACATCTAGAACAGCTTCTTTAGTAGGTGTATTTCTCCTTTTTGTCATTAATGCGATTTATTTGCAATAAGTTATTGCGAAAGTATTGCAATAATATAAATAAATATATACATTTGCAAAACCCAACTAATGTACAAGAGTCGCATTTTTTGGAGTTATCATTTTAATGAAAGTTAGTCGCATAAAAAATAGTATTATATATCTATTCCTTGTCCTTTTTCTCTCAATGAAAATGACAGGGCTTCATGTCTTTTTACATACAGAAGACAAAGATCATGCGCTACATTGTGTTGTTTGTGATCATGCTATTGCGCATAACTTAACGCCAGCACTTACTCCTGATTTAGGGAGTTTTACAATTAAAAATACGGAACTAATTCTTCAAAGAGAGATAACTAAAAACTACAATTTTATTATCTCAAGTACTATTGCTTCTTATCAACTCTTTTCTCGACCCCCTCCTTTTTTACTATAAGTTTTCCCTATACATTTTATTTAAAAGCTCGAACCAGTTAGTATTTAGGTAACTAAGGCATCTACTTGACACACATACAGTCATTTACATGAATTAAAAACAAATATTATAGTCTGTTCATAAGCGACTTGATTTAACCACCTGTTAGCTTTAAAGTTAATATATAAAGGTAGTTCAATTTCAATCTCATATAAATTAATGTATAGGTTTTGTCATGGTCCTTTTTGGGGACAATTGTTCAAATCTTAATAGTTTCTCAATTATGTCTTATAAAATACTGAGTGTATGGCTATGTTTTAGCCTATGCTCGATTGCGTTTGCGCAGAATTCTTTTCAGATAAAAGGATTTGTGAGGAATGCCAACACCTTACAACCTATAGAGGGAGCCAATATTGTTGGCGAAGGTCTATTTTCAATTTCATCAGTAGCAGGTGCTTTTACAATAAAAAATGTAGATGAAGGCACTTACTCCTTTACCATTTCTCATATAAGTTATGCGCCCAAAACAGTTACAGTTATTGTGGAATCAGAAATAGAAATAGTACAGGTTTACTTAAATGAATCTTCCACAGTACTTGAAGAAGTTGAAGTACACGGTAAATCTAAGTATAGAAAAGTAAAGGAAACACCTATAGTTTCTCATACGGTTTCTAAAGAGTTTCTTGATAAAAATAGAGAAAACAGCCTTATGCAGACCCTCAGTAAAATTCCTGGAGTAAGCACAATCAATATTGGTTCGGGACAATCGAAGCCCGTTATTAGGGGCTTGGGCTTTAATAGAGTTGCCGTTATTCAAAATGGCATAAAACACGAAGCACAACAATGGGGCAATGACCATGGACTAGAAATAGACCAATATGGTATTGAAAATATACAGATTATAAAAGGACCGGCATCTTTGGTTTATGGTTCTGATGCCATTGCAGGTGTTGTAGATATTCAACCTAATAAAATACCATTACAAAATTCCTTTAATGGGGAAGTAAATATTCTGGGTGAAAGCAATAATAATTTATTAGGTATTTCTACAAGTATTGAGGCAAGAAAAGAAAAATGGTTTTACCGCGGACGTTTAACGTATAGAGACTACGGGGATTACAAAGTACCCACAGATAAAATTAATTATGAGAATTACATTTTTGAATTGCAGGATAATAATTTAAGGAACACCGCAGGAAAAGAAGCTAATGCAAGCTTTAGCGTAGGCTACGTTTCTGATTATATAAAGTCGGAAACTTTTTTTAGTACTGTAAATGCAAAAAATGGTTTTTTCGCCAATGCTCACGGCCTGGAAGTCAGAACTTCTAGTATCGATTACGATCGTTCTAATAAGGATATTGACCTTCCTTTTCATAAGGTGAATCATTTTAAAATTATGAATAATACGTCCGTAATTATGGGCAAACATACATTTTATTTTGATCTAGGTTATCAAAAAAATCATAGGAAAGAACATTCTGAGCCTGTACCTCATGGCTACATGCCAAAACCACCGAACAGCAAAGAGCGAGAGTTTAATAAGAATACGTACTCCCTAAATATGAGAGATGCCTTTAAGCCAAATAAACACCACGATGTTGTTGCAGGAATAAATGTGGAATATCAAGATAATAACATTGGAGGTTGGGGTTTTTTGATTCCAGAATATAATCGTTTTACTATTGGGGTATTTGCGTATGACCAATTCGAGATCCATCCTAATCTACATTTTTTGGCTGGGATACGTTATGACTACGGATTAGTAGATACCAAATCGTATTACGATTGGTTTCTATCCACTACAAATAATAATGATGGCTCCAAGTCTTATATTTATTTACAAAGAGCCCAAAATAAAACCTTGGATTTTGGAAATATCAGCGCTTCGGCAGGCCTTAGTTACATTCAAAAAAATACTACCTATAAACTAAATATAGGTAAAAGTTTTAGAATGCCATTAGCCAACGAATTGGCTTCAGATGGGGTAAATTATCACATGTACCGCTTTGAAAAAGGAAATCTTGATTTAGACCCCGAGGAATCGTATCAATTGGATATTGATATAGATCATACAACAAAACAATTCTCAGTGGGTATTAGTCCTTTTGTTAATTTTTTTGAAAACTATATTTATTTGAATCCGACTTCAAATTACTATGAAACCTTACAAATTTATGAATACACACAAGCTAAGATTTTTAGATTTGGAGGCGAAGTAAGAGCAAGTACGACTCTATTCAAAAATCTACAGCTAGATGCATCTGCTGAATATGTCTATTCTAAACAGACTAGCGGAGCTAAAAAGAATTTTACACTGCCTTTTTCACCACCGTTGTCAGGACTATTCTCGGCCAATTATCAATTTAAGGACTTCCTCTTTTTAGCTAAGCCCAAATTAATTGCTGATTTCAGGATAACCGCAGCACAAAATGAAATTGTACCTCCAGAAGAAAAAACAGAAGGCTATCAAATACTCAATATGTCTTTTTTAACGAAAATGGCAATTTTCAAAAATAATCAACCCATTGAAATACGTGTAAAACTAAACAATGTATTCAATACCAAATATTACAATCATACCAGTTTCTACAGACTAATAGATGTTCCTGAAGCTGGCAGAAATTTATCAATCTCTTTAACAATCCCTTTAATAAATAATTAAAACAAATGAAAACAAAAATTATGAAATCAAATTTTAAATTTTTAGCAATAGTAGCTTTTCTAGGACTCTTTTTACACTCTTGTAATAGCGATGATGATAGCCCTATACTTGGCGCACCCATAATTTCTAACTTTGAATATGGAGAAGGGAATACACATTCTACAGACCACTTTGCTTACAAGGGTTCGGATATTCATTTAGAAGCAGAAATTAATGCAGGAGCAACCGTAAGTAGTATTTCTCTCTCCATTCATGCGCATGATTTAACTCTAGGTGATGGAGAAGTGGACTGGAATTTTGAACAAATATTTACTGATAGTAAATATCTAGCCATTAACCCTACATTCCATGAACATATAGATGTTCCTGCCAATATACCCGCAGGTGAGTACCATATTGAGTTAACCGTAACCGATGAACTCGGAAATAGCACAGAAGTTGAAGGGCATATTCAGATTTTGGATCCCATTACTCTTAGCAATATTTCAATTGATGCTACTGTTGTACGAGGAGATGATTTTCATACGGAATTTATGATAAATGCTATTAATGGAGTTCATAATATTACTGTTGATATCCATGCACATGGAATTACTCCTGGAACTGGGGAAGTGGAGTGGGACAATGAGCAAGTGTTTGAAGACGGCTACCATGAACAGACCCTAGTAGAATTCCATGAGCATATAGATGTCCCTATTACGGCGCCTACAGGAGAGTATCATATTATCTTTACTATTAAAGATGAAAACGGAAACACTAAAGAATATGAAACACATATAGATGTTACTGAATAATAAAAAATAATCATATCGCATAGTATGATTATGTACTATGCGATTTTATTCCCTATAAAATGAAATTTACACCAAAATACTTCTATTACTTATCATTTATGATCGTGATAGCTTCATGCTCAAATGATGATAGTATCGATAAGGATGAAGAAAAGCCGACCATAAGCGTCAATTACAATGAAGGGTTTCCACAAGGCTGTACACAACTAACCAGAGGAGAAACGTATAATTTTAGAGCTAAGGTTACCGATAATAAAGTATTAGCTTCTTATAGCATAGATATTCACCATAATTTTGATCATCATACACATGATGATCAAACAACAGAATGTGATTTAGAAGATGTAAAACAAGCCATAAATCCATTCATTTTTATCGAAAATTATTCCATAGAAAATGAACTGACGAGCTATGAAATTAATATCCCTGTAACAATCCCTAATGATATAGATACTGGGGATTATCACTGTGCATATTCCGTAACGGATGAAACAGGTTGGCAAGCTAGAACATCGATAGATGTAAAAATTATTGAGTAAATGAACATTTATAAAAACATAAACTTTTAATCTACATCATTACATTGAATTCGAGTTAGTTTTTTTAATGCATTTGTCACTACAACGCCTGAAGATAGAAAAGACGGAATATCAGTTGATACATTAGCGGTGAAGCAATGACCTAAACGCAATCCTTAAATTGTCTCAAGAGATTTTTGATGGTGAACATGGGAGCTATGATGCGTTGCTCATTTCACACAAAAACAAACTAGTTTTTGAATCCTATTATAAAAAAGGGCGTATCAACTTGCCTCATGGACAAGCATCAGCAGTAAAAGCGTATACCAGTTTGGTTTTGGGTAGAGCAATTCAAATGGGTTACTTATCTATGGAAGATCTAAACAAACCTTTGATTAGTTTTCTAAAAGATGTTGATCCTAAAAAAATTGCTAAAGGTACCGAAAAAATCACACTTCAAAAGGTATTGACCATGCACGGAGGGTTGAATGTAGATAGAGATACATGGAAAGAAATTGAGAAAGATTCAGTTCGATTAAAAGGCCAAGGGCTGGTTCAGACGCTTCTTGAACAAAGCGGACCTACAACGGCAGAGTCTCAGACTTATTTGTATGGTAATTTCAATCCAATGTTGGTAATGATGGTCATTGATGCCGTTGTACCAGGAACGGCTGAGAACTTTATTAAAAGGGAGTTACTTGACAAACCTGGCATCACAGAATATAAATGGTCAAATCATATTAGTGGTTTGCCAGAGGCAGGGTGGCGTGTAAGTATCATGTCTCGCGACATGCTTAAATTGGGTAATTTGGTTCTCAATACCGGTAAATTAAACGGCGAGCAGCTTATTTCTGAAGAATATCTTCCCAAAGCCACCAGTGGCATTGTGAAACCTACTCAAGATTGGATGCCAAAGACTATCGTTATGGTTATTTTTGGTATCAAACACTCGTAAAGGTAGGTTCTAAAAGTTATGACACCGCATTTGCTTGGGGAGGTGGTGGACAACACATAATAGTGATAGAAGAACTTGATTTAACAATTGTAATTTCTGGTCATGATAGAGAAGATGAAATAATGACACAAATTTCTGAAATCATTATACCTGCGTTTGTTAAACAATAATCCCATAAAAATAATAAATTCTAACATTTATAAACCCGAACTTGTATCGGGTTTTTTTATTAAAACATTTGTACTATAATGTTCCGCGTTATGTAACTTTACTTTGGTAAAGCAAAGTATTTGGCAT
>NZ_JADGES010000098.1 GCF_016744255.1 Maribacter sp. | reverse complement strand
CGTATTTTGCCAATTGCAAATCGAGCTCTCTATCATTACCAACAGTAAAGTGGTCTATTTTTTTATCGGTGCTAAATCCTTTATCCCAGAGTTTCATATGGTTTAATTTTTAAGTTCAAATTTTAATAATTAACTGCGTGCTTAGTGCAAAAAGCTATTTAATATTTTAATGTACAAGTCTATTCCTTCTTCAATTTCATAGATATAAATATATTCATCGGCAGAGTGCGAACGAGTGCTATCTCCAGGGCCTAATTTTACAGATTGGCATGTTAATGCTGCTTGGTCAGATAGGGTAGGAGAACCATATGTTTCTCTTCCTAGAGCAATTCCACTTTTTACCAATGCATGGTCTTTGTCAATTTTAGACGAGTTTAGTTTAAGTCCGCGTTCTTGAATTGAACAAGGTGCTTCTGCTTTTAGTATATCTGCAATTTCTTTATTAGAGTAACTGTCATTAACACGAACATCTATAACCAGTTGTACTTGTGCAGGAACTACGTTGTGCTGACTACCAGCATTTATTTGTGTTACCGTAAGCTTTACATCGCCCAAAGCCTCAGAGGATTTAGGGAATCTGTAATTTTTAAACCATTTTAATACTTCCATAGTATTATAAATAGAATTGTTGTCGTTAGGATGTGCTGCATGCGATGGTGTTCCTTTAACGACGGCATCAAAAACAATCAAACCTTTTTCTGCAATGGCTAAATTCATTAATGTGGGTTCGCCTACAATGGCAACATCAATCTTAGGAAGATTCGGTAATAAACCTCGTAAACTGTTTACTCCAGCATTTTCTTCTTCGGCAGAAGCAACCATTAAAATGTTGTGGTTTAGGTTCTCTTGTTGAAAAAAATGAGTGAAAGCAGCTAGGAGAGAAACCAAACAACCACCAGCATCATTACTACCTAAACCGTATAGTTTACCATCTATTATTTCGGGTAAAAAAGGGTCTCTGGTATATGCTTTATTAGGTTTTACAGTATCGTGATGCGAGTTTAAAAGTAAAGTTGGTTTGGAGTCATCCCAATGTTTATTTTTTGCGTAAACATTATTATTTTCTCTAGTAAAAGGAATAGAAAAGTTGGTAAGCCATGCTTCAATTGCATCTGCGGTTTTATCCTCTTCATTGGAAAAAGATTCAATACGAATAAGTTTTTTTAATAAAGAAATTGCTTTTTCTGTTAGTTCTTTCTGTTTCATTTATAATGTGATTGAGGTAAAGAGTTTTGGATTAGGCTGTATCATTTCAATATCTCCTAAACAGACTTTAGAAACCTTGTTAGTAAGCGCATGAAAACAATTTTCTAATTTTGGAAGCATACCGTCGGCAATAATATTTTGCTCTAAAAGTTCTTGGTATTTAGTAGTATTAATATCTGTTACTACCGAATTTTCATCTGCAAGATCTAAAAGGACTCCTTTTTTCTCAAAGCAATAGTAAAGGGTAGTTTCATAAAGATTGCTCATGCCAATAGCAATTTCAGATGCAATAGTATCTGCATTGGTATTTAATATATTTCCTTTTCCATCATGTGATAAGGCACAAAGAACAGGTGTTATTCCAGAGAAAATTAGCATGTTTAAAAAATCTGCATTTATACCATCTATATCGCCAACAAAACCAAAATCTATTTCTTTTATAGCTCTCTTATGTGCTTGTATGGTATTGCCATCAGCACCACTTAGCCCTAAGGCGTTAGTGCCATTTGCTTGTAAGCTAGCGACAATATTTTTATTGGTGAGTCCGCCATAAACCATGGTAATAATTTCTAAATTTTTAGCATCTGTAACTCTCCGCCCGTTTATCATTTGCGATTCAATTCCTAATTTGGAAGCTAGTTTTGTTGCAAGTTTTCCACCACCATGAACTAGAATTTTATACCCTTCAATTTTAGAAAAATGCAACAAAAATTTAGTGAGTTTAGTATTGTTTTCAATAACATTACCACCTATTTTGACTATGGATAATTGTTGTTTCATTATTTTTTGAATTGGCGATTAATTATGCATTCATGATTCCTCCATCAATGGTAAATGCACTTCCTGTAATCCAAGAGGAATCTTCGGAAATTAGAAATAATGCTAGTTTTGCAATATCGTTTGGGGAGCCCAATCGCTGCAGTAAAGTGGCGTTTTTTGCATCTTCAATAGCTTTGCCTGGGTTTGTAAAAGCTTTTGCCGAATCCCATAGTAGAGGGGTGTCTACTGGGCCAGGGCACATAGCGTTTATCCTAATTTTAGGGGCATATTCTACTGCCATTTGTTTCATTAAAGCTATCGATGCGGCCTTAGAAGCACAATAAGCAGGGTGGTTTGGAAAGCTTTTAAATGCAGCAATGGAAGCATTTATTAAGATACTTCCATTGTCATTTTTTAATAAATAGGGTAGTGCATATTTTGCCATATAGAATATGGAACTTAGGTTAGTTTCTAATGTCAGGTTCCATTCCGATATTGGTAAATCTACTACATTACCCATACCCAGAGTACCAGCATTTAGCGAAATAAAGTCTAGTTTGCCATATTTTTTAATGGTCTCTTTTACGAGTTGTTCATTCGTTTCAGGTTTACTTATATCGCCAGCAATAAAAATAGAGCCTTTCAAATTCTTCTCTAGTTCTTTCCCTCTATCTAAATTTCTTCCAGACAGTACTAAATTGGCACCTTCTTTTACAAAAGCCTGTGCAATTCCTTTTCCCATTCCACTAGTGGCACCTGTAATTATTCCGACTTTATTTTTGAGTTTCATTCTAAATTTTTTAATATTTTTTTAAGCACAATTTGTGCTGCGTATGTTCTGTTATTTGCTTGTTCTATTACTAAAGATTGGTCACTATCCAACACATCATCACTAACAACTACATTTCTTCTTACGGGTAGACAATGCATGAATTTGGCGGCACCTAATTTTTCTTTGGTAATCATCCAATTGGTATCTTGGTTTAGAATCTTACCATAATCTGAATAATTGCTCCAATTTTTGACAGAAACAAAATCGGCATTTTCAAGAGCTTTTTCTTGGTTATATTCTATTTTAGTTCCTTTAGTAATTTCAGGATTAAGTTCATAACCGATTGGATGTGTAATCACAAATTCTGCATCTTGTAACTGCATCATTTCTACAAATGAATTTGCTACAGCATGGGGCAAAGCTTTAGGGTGTGGCGCCCATGATAAAACCACTTTGGGTCTTTTTTTAGTTTTGTTTTCCTCTATGGTAATTGCATCTGCTAGTCCTTGTAATGGATGACCAACAGAACTTTCCATATTTACAATGGGTACAGAAGCATATTTTTTAAAACCATTTAGAACAACTTCTGCCTCATCTTTTTCTTTGTCTGTTAGTTCAGCAAAGGCCCTAATACCAATAATATCGCAGTATTGAGAAACTACTTGTGCTGCTTCTTTTATATGCTCCGAAGTGCCTTTGTTCATTATAGTGCCGTCTTCATATTCTAATGCCCAACCTTCATTACCAAAATTCATGACTATTACTTCCATACCCAGATTTATGGCTGCTTTATGAGTGCTTAAACGCGTACGTAAAGAATTGTTAAAGAACAATAGACCAATAGTTTTATTAGTGCCGAGTTTTATATCTGCTTTTGGGTTTTTTTTACTTTTTTTGGCTTCCTCTACTAGTTTTTGTAATGAATCAATATCATTTATAGAAAGATAGTTTTTCATGGTTAGTTTTTTTAAATATGTTCAGGGGTTTATTTTTGTATAGTTTGTAGTATTATTTAAGGCGTTTAGAATAAAATTTTCTTTTAAGCCGTTTACAATCCAAGTTTCAATGTTTGCCTTTTGTGCTATAGTTGCAGCTTCTATTTTAGACTGCATTCCACCAGTTCCATGTGAAGATTTCTCGTTACTTATTTCCTTTGATAAATTAGATAAGTCACTTACCGAAGTTATAGTACATGGTTTTTTATTTTCAATGGAATATTTGGTATAAATACCATAGGTGTTGGTTGCTATGATTAATAAATCGGCTTGTAATAAAGAAGCTGTTAGGGCAGCAAGTTTATCATTATCTCCGAATTTTATTTCATCTGTTGCCACCGTATCGTTTTCATTAATTATTGGAATAAAATTGTTAGAAACTAATACATTTATGGTGTTTTTAATATTGATTTGCGCTTCTTTTTTTTCAAAATCAGAATAAGATAATAGACATTGGGATGTAAAAAGACCTAGTTCTCTAAAATTTTCTTGGAAAATACGCATTAGGTGTGGCTGCCCAATAGAAGCTAAAGCTTGTTTAATGTTAATTTCTTCTCCGTTATGCTCTAGTTTTACAAATTGTTTTGCTGCAGCAATAGCACCAGAACTTACAATGATAAATTCATATTCATTTTGTAAATGTGCAATTTGCCTACCAATGTCTTCAATTTTTCCTCTAGAAATATGATCCGTCTCTTTGGTTAAAGTGTTGGATCCGATTTTTAGTAAAATACGTTTTTTTTTCATTTAATACTTTTCCTTAGACATCTATCTAACTGTTATTAAAAACTGCTATTAGAGAGTTATCTTGTTTGTCCGTTTCCTAGAATATACCATTTGTTAGTAACCAAATGTTGCAATCCTATTGGTCCACGTTGGTGTAATTTATCCGTACTTATTGCTAATTCTCCTCCTAAACCAAATTGACCGCCGTCTGTAAATCTTGTCGATGCATTATGGTAAACAGCGGCAGTATCTACCGATTGCATAAATACATTTGCATTTTCTTTATTAGATGTTATAATCGCTGCTGAGTGCCCACCACCATAGGTGTTTATTTTGGAAATAGCCTCTTCTAAGGAAGGAACTTGGCCTAGAACAATTTTATAATCTAAAAATTCTTTATACCAAACCGCATCACTTTCAATAAGGGTTGTTCCGTCTAAGAAAGAGAAGGCTTCGTCTGTAAAAATTTCTACATTACTTTTTTTAAGCTCAGCCATTAGGTGTTGTACAAACTGCTTTTTTCTAGGCATATCTGCAGCTATAAGGACTTTGTCTAAGGCATTACAAGCAGAAATTTTTGTGGTTTTTCCATTTATAATAATATCTAATGCCATTTGTAAATCTGCTTCTGTGTCTACATATACAAAGTTGTTTCCTCTACCGCTTATTATAACGGGGCAGGTAGCATGCTGCTTTACAAAATGGATTAATTTTTCACCACCTCTTGGTACAATTAAGTCTAACTTTTGGGTTGGTTTTTCTAAGAATTCTTGTGTTTGTTGTCTGTTTAACGGTAAATAGGTAACCCAGTCTTTAGAACATGCATTGGTATCTAAAGCTTTATGCCATAAATCTACTAATACTAAATTGCTATTAAGAGATTCTTTACCACCTTTTAAGAGTATTTTGTTCCCAGATTTAAATGCAATTCCGGCTGCCTCAATGGTAACATCTGGTCTAGATTCATAAATAATTAAAATAGTACCAAATGGAGCAGTTTTATTACTTACTTGAATGCCATTATCGTGTGTGAAAGAAAAACGTTCAACCCCTAAAGGGTCTGTTTCATTTGCTAATTTCCTTAGCGACAGAGCCATACCGACTATTTTTTCTTGATCTACTTTTAGACGGTCTCTCATGGCTAAATCTTTACCAGAATATGTGTCTAAATCTTTTTTATTAGCAGCTAGTATGGTAGATTTTTTTTCGACAATTAAATTGGCCATATACAGTAATACTGCGTTACGTTCTTGTATGTTTAATAGAATGCTCACTATAATTCTTCTTTAAGGGCATTAAAAAATATATCTATTTGTTCTCGGGTACAGTTTAGTGCTGGTAAAAAACGAAGTAGTTTTTTATTCATAGCACCGCCTGTAAAAATATGCTGATTGTAAATTAATTTTTTACGTAGTTCTCCTACTTCAAAATCGAATTCAATTCCAAGCATTAACCCTTTTCCTTTAATGCCTTTTATCTCTGGAATTTCTTTTGTTTTTTCTATAAAATAATTCCCTACTTCTGCAGCATTTTCTATTAGGTTTTCATTCTCTAAAACGTCTAAAACCGCTGTTGTTGCAGCACAAGCCAAATGGTTACCTCCAAAAGTAGTTCCTAAAAGACCATAAGATGCTTTTATGCTTTCATGAATAAGAATACCTCCAACGGGAAAACCATTTCCCATTCCTTTGGCAATACTAATAATATCTGGTTTTATATTATGATGCTGAAATCCAAAAAATTTACCACTTCTGCCAAATCCACATTGTACTTCATCGGCAATAAGTAGAACCTTATTTTCCTTGCATAGTTTTGCGATAGTTGTAAAGAACTCATTACTAGGCTCATCCAAGCCACCAACCCCTTGTATTGCTTCTAAAATAACAGCACAAACATCTCCTTTTTCAACTTCTGAAGTAAAAGCTGCAATGTTATTAAAAGGTAGAATAGTTACTTTTTGTTGTTTATTGAGTGGTGCATTTATTTTTTCATTATCTGTTGCTGCAACGGCAGCAGAAGTTCTTCCATGAAAACCATTTTTAAAGGCTATTACTCTCGATTTTCCAGTTTTAAAGGAAGCCATTTTTAAAGCATTCTCATTGGCTTCTGCTCCAGAATTACAAAGGAATAAATTGTAGTTTTCGCATTGCGATAGTACACCCAATTTGTTTGCGAGCTCTACTTGTAATGGATTTTGAACGGCATTACTATAAAAGCCAATTTTATCTAATTGGTTTTTTAATTTTTCTACATAGTAAGGATGTCTATGCCCAATAGAAATTACAGCATGACCGCCATAAAAATCTAAGTATTCTTGGTCTTTGTCATCTATAATAACCATTCCTTTAGCAGAGACTGGCGTTACGTTATATAGTGGGTAAACATCAAACAAATTCATAATTGACTTTCTTTTATGGTACTAATTTTTTCGTAAGAAGCAACAATTCCTTGTATTAAGGAGGAGCTTAATCCTTGGTGTTCCATTTCATTTAACCCTTCAATGGTACATCCTTTAGGTGTGGTTACTTTATCAATTTCTGCTTCTGGATGACTTTCAGAATCTATTAAAAGTCTTGCGGCACCATTACAAGTATACATTGCTAGTTCTTGGGCTTCTTTAAAATCAAAGCCTAATTGAATAGCGCCTTGGGTAGTAGCACGTATTAAACGCATCCAAAAAGCAACGCCACTAGCGCAGATTACAGTTGCTGCTTGCATTTGGTTTTCAGGAATTTCTAAACTATGTCCCATTTTATTAAAAATGGCCTTTGCTAAGTCTATTTTAGATTGGCCTTTTTTATTGCTACAGATGCATGTCATAGATTTGCCAACTGAAATAGCAGTGTTAGGCATACTAAGAATAATATGATGTTTTGCTCCTATGATAGATTCTATTTTAGCAATACTAAAACCTGTAATAGTAGAGATAACTACATGTTTGCTATTTAGTAAATCTTTAATGTCAACTAAAATTTCTTCTAACTGACTAGGCTGTACAGCAAATATTAGGATATTAGATTTTTTTACAGCTTCTCGGTTATCTGAAGTGATGATTACATTACCATATTTCTCGAAACTATAAATTTGCGTAGGATTTCTTTTTGTTAGATACATATAATTAGAGCCTTTAGAATTTAAAATTCCTTTGGCAATAGAAATTCCTAAGTTACCTGCTCCTATGATTGCTATTTTCATTATTATTGTTTTTAGTAGTTGATTTTAAGTTTTGATTATAAGGTACTTATTTTTTCATTTTTATATTTAAATACAATATTGATATCTCCTTACGCCATAGAATTCTAAAACACTCCTGCTTTTAAAAGAAGGCCTTCATTTTCATTAAAACTAAACATTAAATTCATGTTTTGCACTGCTTGCCCAGATGCTCCTTTTAAAAGGTTGTCTATTGCCGAAGTAATTAATAAAGTGTTTCCATGCTTATGCAAGTGAATATGAGCCTGATTGGTGTTTACTACTTGTTTTAAATCAATAGGCTCATCTGATATTTGCGTAAAAAGCGCATTTTTATAAAAATCTTTAAAAAGCACTTGAGCACTTTCTAGACTACCATCATATTTAGTATATAGCGTAGCAAAAATTCCTCTTGTAAAGTTTCCTCTGTTAGGAAGGAAGAACAATGGGCCAACATTCTCTTGTAAACTATTTAAGCTTTCTCCTATTTCTCCTAAATGCTGATGCGTAAATGGTTTATACCAGGATGCATTATTATTTCTCCAACTAAAATGCGATGTTGCAGAAGGGCTAACACCAGCTCCAGTACTACCCGTAACTGCATTTATATGTACCTCATTCTGTAATTTGTTATCTTTTGCGAGAGGTAATAAGGCGAGTTGAATGGCCGTTGCAAAACAGCCAGGATTAGCAATGTAATTTGCAGTTTTAATATCTGCTTTTAATAGTTCTGGCAAACCATAAACAAACTTTTTTCCTTGAAAAATAGCATCGTCGTTCAATCTAAAATCGTTACTTAAATCAATGATTTTAGTATTCTCTGAGAATGGATTTGCGTTTAAAAATTTTGTAGAGTTACCATGCCCTAAGCAAAGGAAAACTAGGTCTACATTTAAATTTACATCTCCGGTAAAAGCTAATTCTGTAACTCCTAATAAATCGGCATGTGCAGAGGTAATTTTTTTTCCAGCTCTGGTAGTGCTGTAGACAAAATCTATTTCTGCCTGTGAGTGGTTCAGTAAAATTCGGATAAGTTCCCCGCCAGTATAGCCAGAGCCACCTATAATGCCTACTTTAATCATGATTATGATTTACGTGGTTAGATATTTTATTTGCATTCGATAAGATTTTTATAAACCCTTTAGCATCATCTGCCGTCCATCCTTTATTTATTTCGCCATAGCTACCAAAAGAGGCATTCATTAAATCGTGTTTAGATGAAATTCCGTTTAATCTAAACTGAAAAGGGTATAGACTTAGGAAAACATCGCCAGAAACGTTCTTTTGGGTATCGGTTAAGAAGGCTTCAATGTTTCGCATTACTTCATCTAAGTAATTTCCTTCATGCAATAACATTCCGTAAAAATTACCTTGTTGTTCTTTTTGGTATTGTTGCCATTTACTTAGCGTATGTTTCTCTAATAAATGATGCGCTTTTATAATAATTAGAGCAGCAGCTGCTTCAAAACCAACCCTACCTTTTATACCAATAATAGTATCACCAACATGGATATCTCTACCAATAGCATATTTAGACGCCATGATTTCTAGCTTTTCAATATTAGCAACAGGAGTATCTTTTGTACCATCGATAGCAACTAATTCTCCTTTTTCAAAGGTTAGTTTTACATCTGTAGGCTCTTTTTCTTGTAATGGACTTGGATATGCGCTATCTGGTAATGGTTTTTCTGAAGTTAAAGTTTCTTCTCCACCAACAGATGTTCCCCAAAGACCTCTGTTTATAGAATATTTAGCTTTTTCCCATGGATAATCAACACCATTTTCTTTTAGGTATGCAATCTCTGCTTCTCTAGATAACGTATTGTCTCTAATCGGAGTGATAATTTCAATCTCTGGAGCAATGATTTGAAAAATCATATCGAAACGAACCTGGTCATTACCAGCACCTGTACTACCATGCGCAATATATTTTGCTCCAATTTTTTTAGCGTGATTTACAATCTCAATCGCTTGTACAATTCTTTCTGCACTTACAGAAAGTGGGTAGGTGTTATTTTTTAATACGTTTCCGAAGATTAAGTATTTTACGACTTTGTCGTAAAAAGTTTGTAGGGCATCTATAGAAGTATATGTATTTGCGCCTAAATCGATAGCTTTTTTATTAATAGTAGCAATCTCTTCGGCAGAAAAACCACCAGTATTTACACTCACGGCATGTACTTGAAATCCTTTTTCTTGTGATAGGTATTTTGCACAGTACGATGTGTCTAATCCTCCACTATAGGCTAAAACTAATTTTTTCATTCTTTACTTTTTTATTTCCATGGGAATGGAAGTCTATTTTTGTTTCTTCTTTAGAAACAATTGTTCTTTTATTTTTTTTAATCTTTGGAAAGCTTTGCTATTCACTTTTTTCTTAACCTCTATTTTGTCTTCTTTTTGTACCGCATTAGGATTGTGTAACATTCCAGTACAGAGGCACATTTTTTTTTCGGTTCTTGTTAGTATATCGAAGTTTTTACACGTTTGGCAGCCTTTCCAAAATTCTGGATCATCGGTAAGTTCAGAGAAAGTAACAGGCTTGTAACCAAGTTCGTAATTAATTTTCATTACAGCTAGGCCCGTTGTAATTCCGAAGATTTTTGCGTTTGGAAATTTTTTTATGGAAAGATCAAAAACGGCCTTTTTAATCTTTTTAGCTAAACCTTGTTTTCTAAAATCGGGGTGTACAATAAGGCCAGAATTGGCAACAAATTTTTCATGCCCCCAGACTTCTATATAACAGAAACCAGCAAATTTTTTACCATCTAGAGCAATAACTGCATTACCTTTTTTAAGCTTCTGCTTTATATATTCTGGGCTACGTTTTGCAATACCAGTTCCTCTTACTTTTGCAGATTCTACAATGGTTTCGCAAATAATATCAGCGTAGGTAAAATGTGATGTATTAGCAATTACAATTTTCATTGAATGCTTGTTTAATTTAAAAAATGAATGGTTTTTATTATTTTGAGAAGGGAAATGGACTCACCTATTTCCAGAAATATTATGCACCCCTACGGGCGGCGGCGAGTAGGCACAAAAGAACGAGCTGGAGCAGTTGCCCAGATGTTTGTATATGTATGTGCTTTTGTGTTCATTATACCTCAAATGTACAAATTATACTGAATGGGCAATGGTAAGTGTTTAATTTTTACAAAAAATAGGTTTTTTGTTACGAAGTATTATTAATTCATAGATAAGAAACCCAAATACTGCGATATACTCAATTGCTAATAATCCTAAGTGTTCTTTAAAATCTGGTTGACTATAAGCCCAATAGCTTAAAAAAACAGCTGCCGACCACAGTAATGAATATCTGTAATGAGTAAAAATAGTTACCAGAATTAGGAAAATTACATACCAAGGATGTACTGTTGGCGAGATAAAATAATAGATACTCAATACAAAAAGCATGGAGGAAATTAGGGTGTTCAGGTTTTTGTTTTTACTCAAGAAAGTAAATAAAAGAACAATACTTATGGTTACTAATGGTGTTATTTTTCCATAGGTATTTATAAGTTCCCAAGGTTTAGCGTCATAAGCAGTAGCTATTTGTTTTATTCCATTATATATACCAGCATTAAATTCAAAATTAGAAAACCAAAGACTAATGGTTTTAGAATAATTAGCATAGAATTCTGGGGAATAAAAAGGAAGTAGTAGCACTACCATAGTGGTTCCAATAATAGTATAAAACAGAATGCTTTTTTTAAATTTAAAATGGGTTAGAAACAGTGGCAGAAATAGAATTGGCACTAGTTTTACCATAATAGAAAGAGCATAAACAATAGCACTAGATTTCCATTGGTTTACAGATAATAAGTATAAAGACCAGATAAAGAAGAAAAGCATAACTCCTTCAAAGTGTAAATTTCCTGTAAGTTCTATAAGTACTAATGGATTTAAGAAATACCAAAATATTAAATGAGGAGAGCGGTTAAGGTTTTTTAGAAGTTTGCGTCCAAAATATACAATGCCAATATCTGCTAGAATAATAACAATGCGCATTACAATTACAGAACCTAGTATTGTTTTTCCTCCTAGTAGTGCAGATAGAGCAAATATTAACTGATTTAGTGGAGGGTAATTGCTGTAGAATTTTGGACTTAAATCTCCCATGCCATTATAAAGCTCTTGGGCATTTGCAATAGCTAAATCTTTTTGCTCTATAAGGACATTGGGTAAATATAAATACGGGTTTTTTAAATGGACTATAAGTTCTCCATCCCAAATAAAACGATAAAAATCTTGCGATAAATTTGGTTCTGCTAAGAGAAATACTAACCTAAAAATAATTCCTGTACCCAATAAGAATTTAAAATTCCATTTTTGGAATTGTATTAGCTTGAAGCAGAGAAAAAATAAGCCAAAAACTAGAGAGAGAAGTTTTATAAAGTCTTCTCTATGGAGACTATAAGCAAAGGAAGTATAGAAAATAATACTTAAAAGCACCAATAACATGGAGTATTTATGCAGTTTCCAGTTGGAAGTGAGTTGCCTCCACATGCTTAGATTAGTTTACTTGCAATATACAAAGAACCTAATAATAGAAATTGTTTTTTAATAACAAATAAAGTCTTTTTATAAAACAGCTATTTGTTAGGCTTGGGGAAAGGTTTTTTAAAATTGAAAACACTTTTACATGGACCATTTTTTTGAAGCTCTGCCAGTTTTTCCGTGGCCTCTTCTGCAGAAGGGTATTCGCCTTCTGGTACCCACCACATGGCAGTACTTACTTCTCCATAGTTTTTAAACCATTCTTTGCGCCTTCTTAAAAAATCGCTATGGACTGTTTTGTAAACGTAATTACCAAGAGCCTCTACATCCTCCCAAACTGAAATATTAATTATAACCTGTACATCATTATAGAGGTTAAGGTTCGTAGCGTTGTTAGAATCATCTTTAAGACGCCAAATAAAACCGTTGCTATTTTCGGCAAGCGTATTTATAGCATCTAAATTATCTACAAACTCTTTCATTATAGGGTCATCTATGGTAACACCTTTAATACGAGCAATATTTATTTCGGCTAATTGGTAGTTCATTTTTTATATTAAATTTCAATCCTGTCCTAAATAAATTCAGGGCACATAAAATCTAGCCATTTTACAGGTTTTACGGCCTAAATATATTGATTTTCAAAAAAGAACCCCTTGTACA
>NZ_JADGES010000097.1 GCF_016744255.1 Maribacter sp. | reverse complement strand
CTTTTGTATAGAAAAAATTGGATAGATACCGTACAATGGCATTACGAAGATATTATTCGTGACCCGCAAATTGACCCAGTGGCAGCCCTAAAATTAAAACGTAAGATAGATGCTAGTAATCAAGATAGAACAGACTTGGTGGAGTATATAGACAGTTATTTTTTAAATAAATACCAAAAGGTACAAATTAAAGAAAACGCAACAATAAACACAGAAAGCCCAGCTTGGGCAATAGATCGCCTTTCTATTTTGGCTTTAAAAGTCTATCATATGCAAGAGGAAGTTGATCGTACAGATGCTTCTCCAGATCACTTAGCTAAGTGTACTGCCAAATTAAATATTCTATTAGAACAGAAAAGTGACCTTACCACTGCTATAGATCAGTTGATTGGGGATATCGAAAGTGGAAAAAAGTATATGAAAGTGTATAAGCAGATGAAGATGTATAATGATGACGAATTAAATCCTGTTTTAAGAGGACATAAGTAATAGAATATATTGGCACGTGAGTACAAAGAAACACATTCTTGTTATACGATTATCTGCTATGGGCGATGTCGCTATGACGGTTCCCGTACTCTCTACACTATTAAAGCAAAATCCTAATATTAAAATTACGGTTCTTACTAGGGCTTTTTTTAAGCCGATGTTTACCCAGTTGACAAATGTAGATGTTTTTGAGGCTGACATTAGAGGGAGACATAAAGGAGTACTAGGATTGTGGAAATTATATAAAGAATTGAAGCAAACCGGTATTACAGAAGTTGCCGATTTACATAACGTTTTACGAAGTACTATTTTAAAAACGTATTTTTCTTTTGGTTCTATTCCTTTTGTCCAGATAGATAAGGGTAGAAAAGAGAAAAAGGAATTAACGAAACTTGCTCCAAAAACAATAAGGCCATTACAAACAACTCATGAACGTTACGCAGATGTGTTTAGAAAGCTGGGCTGTACTGTTAACTTATCTAAAAAATCTGTTTTAGGAAAAGAAAAATTGCCAGAGAAAGTACTTAAATTAGTAGGCAGTCATCCTAATAAATGGATTGGTATTGCACCATTTGCTGCCTTTTCGGGTAAAATGTATCCATTAGAATTAATGGAGAAAGTGTTAGAAGAAATTAATAGGCAAACCTCGCATACTGTGTTGCTATTTGGCGGAGGAGAAGAAGAAATAGAACAATTGCAGGAGTGGCAAACTAAATATCCAACGTGCACTAATATCGCAGGAATCCTGCCTTTTAAAGAGGAACTAACGCTTATCTCTAATTTAGACGTTATGGTCGCTATGGATAGTGGTAATGCACATTTGGCGGCATTATATGGAGTTCCCACAATAACACTATGGGGAGTTACCCATCCTTATGCAGGTTTTGCTCCCTTTGGACAGGGAATAAACAATTGCCTATTGTCTGATAATAAACAATACCCTTTCATACCAACCTCTGTTTATGGAAATAAATTTCCTGTAGGGTATGAAAAGGTAATGCATACTATTGCGCCAACGGACGTAACGCAAAAGATATTTGAGTTGTTAGTTAAAACCGAGTAACGTTTATGCGTTTACTTGTTTTTGTTCAATACTTCTAAAGTATTGCTTTAATTGGCTCATAAAACGATATTTACGAGCACTTGGAGTAGATTCTACCATTAATGTTCTAATGCCAATATAAGAGCTCATAAGGTAAACAGCAACGGCCTCACAATCTATATGTCTATCTATAAAACCATTAAATTTTCCTTTTTGTAAGGTAGTCACTATGTTTACCTCCCAAATTTTTAGGATATCTTGTAAATGCTTCATTATTCTGGGATTTTTTCCATTAAACTCCCCCATAAAATTACTTAATGCAAAACCAAAGTCCATTTCGTTATGTACTGCAGTCTCTAATGCATTTTCAAAACAATTGGTGATTTTTTCTAGTGGATTATCATGACTCTCCATTGGTTCTATAAGCATACTGTATACTTTACGAACTAATAAATTTTCAATAATTTGTATAAAAAAATCTTCTTTAGATTCAAAATGGTAGTAAAAAGCCCCTTTAGATAGAGAAAGCTCTTTTAATATATCGTCTACACTAGTATTGTAGTACCCTTTAGTATAAAATAACTCTAATCCGGTTACTTGCATTCTTTGCATGGTAGCCATGCGCTTTAGACTTGTACTCATAAGATTTGGGTTTTGGGTTAAACAGACCGCTAAGTCTCTATACAAAGAACCGCTACATCTTATTTTCTTTTAAGAATAAAAGACATACGGGTTAAAAAATTCGCTCAAAGGTTAAACCTTCGATGAACTACTTATTTTTTTACAAAACAAACCGACTAGCCGGTTCGTTTATTGGTTTAAGAAACCCGATTATGTGCTATTATAAACGACTAATGTTTTTGTTTTTTGCGTGAGGGATAGGAGTGAAAAGCCCGCAACGATTTTGGGAGTGAGGACTTGTAGCGGATAGCCCGACCTTTTGGGCACGCCATAGTTAGAGAAAACAACCTTACTTGTAATACTGTACAGGAAAGGTTGTGGTATTTATTTTAGGCTACAGTTCCTTGACAGCTGCTTCCTGCTCCGGCAGTACACCCATAGCAGTGCTGTGAGACGATAATGTTTCTATCTTGTAGTAGGTCCTCGTTATAATCTTTTATGTGTTTTACTTTACTTGCCACTTTAAGGTCTAGCATTTGGTTAAAGTCGCAATCATATAGCCAACCATCCCAACTGATAGAAATAGTATTGGTGCACATTACATTGGCAACAGCGGATGGATTGTAAGCTTCTACAAGAGCATACATATAATCTTCATAGTTACCAGAAGCTATTAAGTAATCTAAAAAGCGGGCTATAGGCAAATTAGTAATAGCGAAGAGGTTATGAAAATCAATATTAAAATCTTCTTTTAAAGCTTTTTTAAAATCGGCTTCTAACGCCATTTGGTCTCCAGGTAAAAAAGCGCCAGAAGGGTTGTAGACCAAATCTAATCGTAAATCACTGTCTGGCATACCATAACCGCGATTATTTAATTCTTGTAATGCTTTTATAGACTTATCGAAAACACCATTGCCACGCTGTTTGTCTGTTTTACCACGAGTATAGTGTGGCATGGAAGAAATAACATGTACGTTGTGTTTTTTAAAGAAGTCTGGTAAATCGTAATACTTCTTGTTTGCACGAATAATGGTTAAGTTAGAGCGTACTATAAAATCTTTAATGCCTGCTTTGGCAGCTTCTTCTACAAACCAGCGAAAATCAGGATTCATTTCTGGAGCACCACCAGTTAAGTCTAAGGTATGTGCACCTGTATTTTTTATAACCTCTAAACACTGTTGCATGGTTGTACGTGTCATAATTTCTTTACGGTCTGGTCCTGCATCTACATGGCAATGCTCGCAGACTTGGTTACACATATAGCCAACGTTTATCTGAAGAATCTCTAATTTTTTTGGTCGCAAAGGGAAATGACCAATTTTTGCAATTTTATCTTTAAAAAAGGGAAGTTCTCCATCTGCAAAAATGCCGCCATTTAAAATTTCTAATTGCTTGTTTGCTACCGCTAGCTCTTCGCCTTTTGCTTGTAATGATTTTGTTGCCATCTTTAATTTAGTTGATGGTTGTTTGTTGTTCGTTCCTGGTTTAAAAAATGCTAGTAACGTACTACTTTACAACAGTTAATATGGATTGGGTTTCATGGTCGTTTATAGATGCATAAACTAACAAAAGTTCTCTTCTAATTTACATAGATAATTTATCGTGCTTATTCATCATTTGTACGCCATGTACTAAAACAGCACCACTTTTAATAGCAGCGCCAACGTGCACGGCTTCCATCATTTCTTCTTTGGTAATTCCTCTTTGTAAACCATCTTTAGTATAGGCGTCAATACAATAAGGGCACTTTTCTGTATGCGATACCGCTAAGGCGATTAAAGATTTTTCGCGTGCGCTTAAGGCTCCTTCTTCAAAGACTTTACCGTAATAATCAAAGAATTTAGACCCTAATTCTTCACTCCATTCTGTAATTTTACCAAATTTTCTTAAGTCTTTTGGGTTGTAATATGAATCTGCCATTTTTTTAGGTTTTTGTGTTTTTATAGTTTGATGTTCTTTTGCGTTTAGATTAAAATTATACGGTATGCCTTGAAGTTCTTGTTCTTTAGAGGGTAAAATATCCATATTATCCCAAATACCGCTAACTAAAGTATTCGCGTACTCTATAGGTAAATAATTTGCCTTCATTAAAGAAAAAGCCTTGTTGTAATCGTACTCTAAATACTGATGGGTATACTTTAGTTTTTCTTCTATATTTTCTAATATGGTATACCAGACTCTTGGAGTTCCGTCATTTGCTGGCATGCCGATTACACCAGGGTTTAGCCATAATGTGTCCTCTATAGTAGTATGAAAGGGTAGCCCGCAATGGCCCGCCAGAATTACACTAGAATCTAGCGCTTTGAGGCTTTGTAATTTGATGTTTTCTGGGGTTGATGCAAAGATAAATTCTGAAGTGGCGTCATAAGATCCATGGACAACACTTATTTTTTTACTGGCATAGGTAAAAGAAATATGATGCGGCAAAGTTGCCAACCATTCTATGGACTTTGGAGACAATCTACTTTGCGCATAAGGATACCATAATTTAGAAAAGTTATCGCAACGGCTATCTTGCGTAAAATCGCAACCGCAATCTTCTGCTCCTTCCACCAATTGCAATTCTACATTGCCGGCGATGCTTTGTGCTCCCCAATCTCTGAATAATTGGACTGTTTCTTCTGGCTGCGCGCAGTAACCAATAATATCGCCTGTGCAAATACAATTTTCTGGAGCAATACCTTCTTTTTCGGATACGCCCTTTAGAGCCTGCAAAGCCTGTAGATTACTGTAAACGCCACCAAAAATCAGCATTTTACCAGATAGATTTCCAAGGGGTGTTATTTTTTGAGACATGTGGGTACAAAATAAAGGATTAAACAACATAAAATGCCCCAAAAATTAATCCAGAGTAAATCAGCATATTTTCCGGTTGTGAAAATTAATTGTTGGGGGAATAATTTAAAAAGTAATAAGAATCCAAAAAGGATTCCTGTGAAAACGCTTAAATGAAAACTTAAGGGAGGAGCTTTTTTATGCCAAAATATAAATACCGGAGTTAACCCAATTACCATAGTTCCGCTTATGGTAGTCGCAGATAGTATTTCGGCATCTAAGAAAACAGGAATAGTTCCTAAAATTGCAATAACGACCATAGACCATCTTCCAAATTTTAAAGTGTTTCCTAGATGTAAGTCTATCGCTAAAAGTTTAGAAAAAGAAGAAAAAGTAGAATCTAGTGTGGATGCTGCTGAGGTTATCATTATAAAATTAATTGCTAATAATATAACAAGCCCAAAGGCTTTGCTAACTTCTACTGCTGCCTGCCCTTGCATATCATTCGACTGAGCGTAAACCCCAATTATACTAAAAAGTATAATACATGTAGCACCTATTATACTTGCCCATAAGAAGCTTTTTAGTGTAATTTTGGGGCTGCTGATAAATCCTCTATCGGTAAGTACGGGGTCGTGAAAAGGATAACTTAAAGATTGTAATAATGCTGCGAATAACAAATTCAATCCCATATCCAAAGACCAAGTTCCCGAGGATATTACTTCTGTAGTCGTAAAAGAAGTATCCGAACTAAATATGGTTCCAAGGATGATAATAAGTAATATAGAAAATAGACCCATTTGAATTACGTCTGTAAAAATAGAACTACTCATTCCGCCTTTTATAACATAGGATAGAGTAAGTACGGTAAATACTAAAATGGACCAATAGTAAGCACTAGTACCCATATCTCCAAAATAGGAGCCTATAACCATAGTATTGCTCCAAACTTCATTAAATAAACGTATGGCTATTAGAATAGAAAAAACAGCTACAGCGCCTTTACCAAATTTTGTGGTTAAGAATTGGTGTATACTGGTATAGTTTCCCTTGGTTCTCATTTTGTAAATAACAATTCCGGCAACGGCAAAAGAGACATAATAGGCAGCATAGGCGACACCACCAACTAAACCAAAAGCTAAACCTAGATTAGCAGCATTGGTAATGCTTTTGGCAAATATCCAAGAAATAATTAAACTACCCATTAGCATAAAGGTGTTGGGTGTTTTTTTGCGTTGGACGGCCTTAAAAAACTGATTGGTATTTTTAGCTAATGGCGACAAGAGGAATAACAGCAAACTCGATATTATTACTAATCCCCATTGCCAGAGTAAAATCTGCCCAGACCCTGAAGGGGAAGTTTCTATTAGTGCTATTATACCAGTGTATACCATTGTTATTTAATCTCTTTTTTATCTTAAAACTTTTAGAGTTCCCCCTTTCGGGCTTAGGAGATTAGTTTTCATCCCACCAAACTTTTACGTTGATGCTATTCCCATCTGTATTTTCAGCAGCGGTAGAATAATTGCTACTATTTAAAGCCTCTTCTTCTGCAGGGTAGGGCATGCGAACCGGAAGGAGATTGTTATTTAAACTTGCTGATATTGTTTTTAGTTGCGGATAGCCAGTTCTTCGGTATTCCACCCAACCTTCATAACCATTAATCATATTAGCAATCCATTTTTGGGTTACAATTTGTTCTATAGGATTTTCTCCGTTGGCACCATAAGCTGCGGTAGTGGTAATATAATCTGTAGGGAGTTCTGTATTCCAATACGCAAAAGCTTCGGTTATACCTGTTTCATATAATTGTTTTGCGTCTGCGGTAATTAAGCCTTTTTCGGCTGCCTCTGCTAAAAGAAATTTGGTTTCCCAGCTGGTCATAAAATTGGCATCTAAAACCCCTGTGTTTTCTCTAAAAATAGTTCCTGCCAAAGAGTAATCTGCTAATGCAATAGAAGTTTGCGAGGCATCAATACCATTTAGTAAACCGTTATATTCTTGAGAGGTGCTGTTGTTAAAAGGTCTAAACAAAGTCTCTATTCTTGGGTCATTTAAATCGGCTAGAATTTCATCCATAGTTTTAGAGAGAACAAAGTTATTAAAGTCTCCTATTCGTAATCTGGCTAATCTAAAGTTATTTGGTTCGCCATCTGTAAAATCGAATTTTGCGTTTTGGGTATAGTCAGCTATAAAATTATTTTCGGTATATAAATTTTGTAGTTGCGCTGCGACATCTTCTTTATCGGATATACGCATTAGGAATTTGAATTGTAGAGACTTTGCAAAACGCAACCAGGCATTTAATTCACCGTTGAAAAGAATGTCTCCTTCTAAAGGAATAGAACCGGTATAATTTTCTATAGCCGTTATTCCTTTTTCCAAATTATCTAGTATGCCATTTTCATTAAGATAAATGCTTTCTTGATTATCGTAAACGGGAGTTACTATTCCTTCTTTTCCTTGAAAAGCTTCCGAATAAGGCACATCACCAAAAATATCGGTAAGTGCCCCAGTCATGTATGCTTTAAGAATTCTCGATGGGCCCTCATAAACCGCAAAGGTTTCATTCTTTAAAGCAAGGTTTAGTATTTGTTCATTGTCTCTAAGATTGGTATACAATATAGGCCAAGGGTTACCGCCAAGTTGTGGGGACTTTAAATCGTGGCGATCAAAGAGGTTAAAATCTAATGCGGTAGTATATTGCCCTAATAAATTACCAGCGGTGAAACCTTCAAAAGACATTTGCTCCCCGTAATCGTAGATAACTTGGCGTAATAATAAACTTGGTTGTACACTTACGGGTGCATTAGGATTAGTATTTATTTCTTTAAAATCTTTGGTGCAAGAAAAAGCAATTGCAATACTGCAAAGTGCTATAAGTAATTTATATTTTTTATATATCATAGGTAGTATCTTAAAAATTAAACCCTGCTTTTATTCCAAAACTTCTGGTAGTTGCGTAAGACATGTCTTCTACGCCACTAATAAACCCTTGCCCTTGAACGGCCAGTTGTTCAGGGTCAAAGTGCGGGTTTTCCGTAATTGCAAAAAGATTTTTTCCGATTAAGGAAATACGTAAAGTTGCATCGTTTTTACATACTTTTAAATGGTTAAAAGTATAGCCTAAAGAAACCTGTCGAAGTTTTAAAAAGAATGCATCGTATATGTTGTTTTCCTCGTGGTTACGATCATAAAACTGGCGATAATAACTCTCTGCGCTTACGGCCGTAGTATTCGGTTGGTATTGTGGGTTATCGGTTGTTCCTATATTTACGACTCCGTCTGCAATTATACCGCCTTCTGGTCTAAAAGAAGTTTCTGCCAATTGGCCACCAACGTTTCCTAAGGCTCGTGTTCTAGACACTATAATGCCGCCTTGTCTCCAATCGAACAAAAAGCCTAAATCCCATTTTTTGTATTGGAATTGGTTATTAAACCCTAAAGTAAAATCGGGATTGTAATTACCGAGTTTTTGTAAATTATTATTAGGAATATAACGTCCTTCATTGGTAAGGATAAAATCGCCATTTTTATTTTTTAAATAACCAGTACCATATAAATCACCAATACGCCCACCTTCTTCTGCTTGTAAAAATACCGTTTGGTTTTGACTATTGTAAATTCTAGAGTACGCCAATGTTAATCGGCCTTCTTCTTGTGGTAAGCTTTCTACTGTAGCTCTATTTCTGCTAAAATTAAAAGTGGTATTCCATTTAAAATCGGGAGTAAGAATCGGAGTAGCACTTAGTATAACTTCTACGCCTTTAGAGCGTACTTTTCCTCCGTTAACTACCTGTTGTGTATAACCAGAGGAGACACCAATAGGCAAGGAGATAATTTGGTCTTTAGTAACGGCATTGTAGTATGAAATATCGAAATTTAACCGGTCTTTAAAAAATCTAATATCTGCTCCTATTTCAAAAGAAGAGGTTTGTTCTGGTTTAAGATTTGCATTGGCAATTGTATTTTGATTACTGAAAGTGGGTTGCCCGTTAAATGGAGTTTGCGATACAAATGCGCCTGTAGTTTGGTAAGGGTTTGTGTCATTACCAACTTGTGCCCAACTAGCTCTTAATTTAGCAAAGGATACCTCTTTAGGTAAATCTATCAGTTCCGAGAGCACAAAACTGCTCGATACAGAAGGATAAAAGAAAGAGGTGTTATCTACAGAGAAGGGTGTAGCAAGTGCGCTAGACCAATCGTTTCTACCCGTAATATCTACAAAGAGAAAGTTCTTATATCCGAATTTAGCTAAACTATAGAAGCTATTAATTCTTTTTTCGGATGCAAACTCGAACACTTCAATAGGAGATGCTGCATTCGATAGTTTAAATATACTAGGTTGTGCTAAACTTGTAGTTTGCGATTGCGATGTGGATGCTTTTTGGTCCATTCGGTTACCTCCAACAGAAATATCAACCTTAAAATCACCAAAAGTATTCTTGTAATTAAGTAAAAAGTCAGTATTAATTTCTCTAAAGAAAACATGGTGTTCTGCATAAGCACCATTACTAAAACGGTTAGAGCTGTAAGCACGTTTTAGTTGCCTTAATTCATTAGAATAATCCATTCCTGTTCGTATGGTAGCGCTTAGATTATCCGTGATATCATACTTAGCCGAAAGGTTTCCAAATACACGGCCTCTATTAAAAGAATTGGTGTTCTCTTTTAGGATGAAATAGGGGTTGTCGAAAAAAGTGTAGTTAAAAGAATATTGTTGTGTTCCTTCTAAACCGGGCTGCCAATAGTTTTTTAGGTTATTAATATTTAGAGAACGAGGACCCCAAGCCACTAAGGAGTAATTTACATTTTCGGAGCCGTAACCACTAGAAGGACGATTATCACTACTAGAATTTACATAACTAATAGAAGAATTAATATGTAATTTTTCTGTGGGTTGAAACCCTAAACGAGTAGCTATAGTCTGGCGGTCTAAATTTACACCAGGAATAATAGATTCGCTACGTAAATCGGTAAAAGAGAGTCTTAAATTTCCTTTATCAAAATTAGAAGCAATTGCTAGATTATTGATAGTCGTAGTTCCTGTTTCATAAAAATCTTTAAGATTATTGGGATTAGAATTAAAAGGTGTTGCCGTAATAGGTAATCCATTATAAAGAGAAGTATCACCACCTCTTACGATAGTTCCATTTGCTAGAGTCACGGGGCTATCAAACTGTGCTATTAAATTTCCTGTATCTAATTGTGGCCCCCAACTATAGGTAATATTGTCATTGGTTCCACCGCCTAATCCATTGCCATACGCAAATTGTCCAGAATTCCCTTGTCCATATTCATTTTGAAAATCGGGTAAACGAAAAGCAGAGTCCACAAAAAAACTTGTATTATAACTTATACCTAAGCCTTTGCTTTTGGCGCCACTTTTGGTTTGTATTAATATAACTCCATTGGATGCTCGCGTACCGTATAAAGCAGCGGCACTAGGGCCTTTTAAAACAGAAACTTCTTCGATATCATCAGGGTTTACTTCCATAGCTCCGTTTCCAAAATCTATTTCTTGAAAACCTGCAGCGGCTTCATTGGAGAAGTTAAAGACAGAATTGTTATTAATAGGAACACCATCTACCACAAAAAGTGGGTTGTTGTTAGAGAAAGATGCTTCCCCTCTAATGGTTATTTTAGAAGAAGAACCAACTCCCGTTGCACCTTGGTTAATAGTTACTCCAGCTAATTTTCCACTTAGATTATCTAAAAAATTGGCAGATTTAACCTCGGTTACGCCTTTAGCATTTAAGCTTTGTACGGCATATCCTAATTCTTTGGTTTCTCTTTTAAAACCAAGAGCAGTTAGTACAACCTCATCAAGCTGTTGGGAAGTTTCTATAAGGGTGGCATCAATAATTAAATTATAGTGGATAGGAATTGTTTGATTGTCATACCCTAATACAGAAAATTGTAAAGCTCCTTGTAAATTAGGGACTAGTATAGCATAATTGCCATTGGTATCTGTTGGTGCTCCTTTGGAAGTTCCTAAAAGGGTGATATTTACATTTGGTATTGGGTCGCCAAAAGAATTGGTAACCGTACCAGAAATGGTTTGTTGTGAAAAACCTAATGCGCCTATAAAAAGCGTAATAGAAAGTATAGTATACTTCATAAAATGTATAAAGATGGATAGTATTAAGCCTGTAAAAGGCTATTAAATAAATAGTTATTAAGAAAAGAGGAAGAGAGGAGAACCTTTATTGAAGTAAATTTCTATGGAGCTATTATTAGTTTTTAAAGAAACATAGCTTGTAATTACCTTTTTCTGAATTTTTATTAATTCTGCAAAGAGGTCATTAATTCTAGAAGTATGGGTTGTGTAAAGAGAGCCAATAGTAAAAACATCCTTGTCAATATCAATGTCTCTAAGAACTTTTAATCTAAGAACTTGGATACTATTTTGGGTAGCCCATGAATATACTTGCTTTTGTAATTGGGAGGTTTGCCAAGCTAGATTTTTGAAAAAATTGAGATGGAATTGGGTTTTATGAAATCCCATTAAGTAAAAACCACCATCTGTAGATGCTCCAAGAACAGATTTCTTAGCAGTAATGTTATTTGCAGCTGCGACTAAATTTTTGGTGCTTAAATGTGGTGTATCATTACCAATGGTAATAACCTGCTCATACCCCAAACTAAATACGGATTGTACCGCATTTGTAAAACGTTCTCCAAAAGAATTTCCTTTTTGTTCGTGTTCGGTAAAATGAAAATATGGGAGGCCAGATTTTTTAATCGTCCGTAGTGTTTTTTGAGTAAGGCTCTGGAACAAGAGACCACCATTGTGTATCTTTTTATGCTTTAATTCTTCCTCGGAAGAATGTGCAAAAAAGACAATCGCAGTATGCTTGGGTTTACTAATTTCCATTTTCTTAATCCTTCCGTAAAATTACATAAATAAAGATACTTTTACTTTGGTCGATTGCTTCTTTTTTTCATTACAGAATTGGAGTTCTTTAATTTTATAGAAGGGAACAAAAAAGAGGAAACAAACTACCGAGTTGGTTTTGCTTAAAAGAGTTCGAGGCCACTTTTTTTTTAATACCGTTGTTATTCCTTGTTTTTTGGATGATTAGCTCTGTTACATTTAATTTGCATTTTTAGTTTTAGAAAAACAAACTACAAAGTCTGTTCGTTTACAAAGTAAAAGAGGTAATTTTAGAGTTGAATAAGATATAGATATAAATGAATACGATTAGTATCGACTCTAAAAATATTGGATTAGTATTATCTGGTGGTGGCGTACGTGGTATGGCACATATTGGTGTTATTAAAGCTATGAATGCATTTGGAATAGAAGCAAATGTAGTATCTGGAAGTAGCGCTGGTGCTTTGGTTGGTGCATTGTATGCAAGCGGAAAGAGTACCGATGAAATGTTAGCATTTTTTAAAGAAACCCCCATTTTTAAGTACAACTTTTTAACCATGGCTAAGGCCGGAATTATAGATACCGATAAATACATTGAAATTTTTAAAGGGTATTTTCCGGAAGATTCTTTTGCGGCATTATCTAAAGAATTGCATTTGGTTGCTACGGATTTACAAAAAGGGGAAGAAGTATTTTTTTCTTCAGGAGAGTTAATAAAACCATTACTTGCATCTGCAGCTTTACCACCTGTTTTTAGTCCGGTAGAATTGAATGGAACGCTATATGCAGATGGAGGAATTATGAATAATTTCCCCATAGAACCAGTACAAAAAGTAGCAAATTTTATTATTGGAAGTAATGTTTCCGTGGTCAGTAACCTAGAAAAGAAAGAGCTTACAAGTTCTGTTAAACTAGCAGCTAGAGTGACCAATTTAATGATTTATGCATCTTCCAAACAAAAACTAAAATCTTGTAATCTCGTTGTAGAACCTATTGCATTAGAAAAGATTGGAGTGCTAGACAAAAGGGGAATGCAAAAAGCATTCGAAATAGGCTATGAACAGGCATCTCTAGAATTAGAAAATTATTTAAAAAGTAAATTGGTTTAAATACTGTTTTTAAACATCATCAAAATCAATCTTTAAAGTAGGTGTCGTTGGGTGTGCTTGGCAAGCAAGAATTAATCCTTCTTCAATTTCGCCATCTGTTAAAA
>NZ_JADGES010000096.1 GCF_016744255.1 Maribacter sp. | reverse complement strand
CGCCTATTTTGTAAATGATTTAAGTATCGCATATGAAATAAGACCAAAGTCAATAGTTAAATCCATTGTTTTATCAGGCTTAGTTAATAATTTGTTTAATGAAAAGTATGAGTCTAACGGTTATACTTATTTAGATTTTTGGTCTACACCAGGAAGTTCTAAAGAAATTCTAGGCTACTACCCACAAGCGGGTACTAACTTTTTATTAGGAGCTACACTTAATTTTTAAAAAAATATTTATTTTCCACTAGTGGGTCTAATGCCCCGATACTTGCATTGAAATAGCAAAGTGCAGTTCCTTTTAATGCCACGTGGGCTTGCTTCGAGGTAGTTTACTTAAAAAGGGAGATTTCTTTACAAAAAGAGATTTCCCTTTTCTATATTTGGGAAGTATTTATTTAAAAAGTTCATTATGAAAAAACGGATGCGTTGGGGAATTATTGGTTGTGGCGCTGTTACCGAAGTAAAAAGTGGGCCAGCCTACCGAAACACTTCAGGCTTTGAACTTGTTGCGGTAATGCGCAGAGACGCTGAAAAAGCTGCCGATTATGCCAAGAGACATAACGTATCTAAGTATTATACCAATGCAGACGATTTAATTTTAGATGATGAAGTAGATGCGGTTTATATTGCCACTCCGCCAGATAGCCACAAATACTATGCATTAAAAGTTGTAGCAGCAGGAAAACCATGCTGTATAGAAAAACCAATGGCACCCTCTTATAAGGATAGCTTGGAAATTTATACTGCTTTTAAAGAAAAAGAGGTGCCCTTATTTATAGCTTATTACAGAAGGTCTTTACCTCGATTTTTAAAAGTAAAAGAGTGGTTAGAGAATAAAGAAATAGGAGAGATTCGTCATATACGTTGGTATCTTAGTAAAACACCCTCGGATGTAGACAAAAGTGGAGACTATAACTGGCGCACAGATGCAGCGATAGCTCCTGGAGGTTATTTTGATGATCTTGCCAGTCATGGTTTAGACCTTTTTGCTTTTTTACTGGGAGACTTTAAAGATGTTGTAGGAATTTCAACAAACCAACAGGGATTGTATTCTGCAAAGGATGCTATTACTGCTTCGTGGATGCATGAAAATGGAACAACAGGAGAAGGTAGCTGGAATTTTGGTAGCTACGAACGAGAAGATAAAGTGGAGGTTATAGGAAGTACAGGTAAAATATTTTTTTCCGTTTTTGGAGAAACAGAGATAGAATTGCATTCCAAAGGAAGTATAGAAAAATTGTTTATTGATAACCCTAAACATATTCAGGAGTTTCATGTAGATAATATTCGTAAACATTTATTAGAAAATACAACACACCCTTCCTTAGGAAAATCTGGGTTGCATTGTAGTTGGGTTATGGATAAAATTTTAGGGAATATATAAAATAGCTTAATTAGATATAATTACACTGCCGCTGCTATAAGAAGCTTGGTAAAATAGCATATCATAATAACGCCCACCATCGTCTGGAGTATTTAATAGTTGACCAGTATATAAGTTGTATTGGTAATCTTCACAGGAGCAAGTGACAACTTGCCCATCAAGAACCATTGTTGAACATTCGTTAGGGGCATGGTTAGGGCAACTAGCTTCAAAAGCAATATAATTATTAAAACCAGTATGTAAAACAAAAGCACCGCTAGTACCTACGCCACTAGCACCAATATATACTGCACTACCTGGGTTGGTAAGTGGGCTATAAAGAGGTAAGTTTAGATTAATTTCAAAACGGAACCCTATTTCTTGTAGATAGGGATTACGATTAGTTCTATCTGAGTTACAAGAAAGTAAAATACCAATTAAAAAAACACTCCAAAAACGCTTCATACAACATTGTGGTTAGGAAAACTTTGACAAAAGTGAACAAAAAATATGTATATTTGCGTTAAATCCTCGCTAAAAAACGCTTATTGTAGCGGTACAAGTAGAGGATTTTCTGATTTATTAATTTAAGACTTATGAGTAACATATCATACTATACAGCTGAAGGGTTAAAAAACTTAAAAGACGAGTTAAACCAATTAAGAGATATAGAAAGACCAAAAGCATCACAGGCAATTGCAGAAGCAAGAGATAAAGGCGATTTGTCGGAAAATGCGGAATACGACGCTGCCAAAGAAGCACAAGGGTTGTTAGAAATGAAAATTTCTAAAATGGAAGCAGTTATGGCAAATGCTAGGTTAATAGATGAATCTCAATTAGATACATCTAAGGCACTAGTTTTGTCCACGGTTAAATTAAAAAACCAAACCAATGGTATGGAAATGAAATATACTTTGGTTGCAGAAAGCGAATCCGATATAAAAACGGGAAAAATATCTGTAAGTTCTCCAATAGGTAGAGGTTTATTAGGAAAAGAGGTTGGTGATGTTGCTGAGATTACAGTTCCAAACGGAACTTTAAAGTTTGATATTTTAGAAATTACTAGAGAATAGTAAAGTATAAATTTTTATATTTAATCCTGCTAGATGTTCTAGTAGGATTTTTTATTTTTAGTTAAATCAAATTACACTATGCCAACTATTTTCACTAAAATTATTAATGGAGAAATTCCATGCTATAAGATTGCAGAGGATGCAAATTTTTTTGCTTTTCTAGACATTAACCCTAATGCAAAAGGGCATACTTTATGTATTCCTAAAAAGGAAGTGGACAAAATAATGGATCTAGAGGAAGAAGCTTATATGGGTCTAATGGCGTTTTCTAGAAAAATAGGGAAGGCTATAGAATCCGCTATAGATTGTAAGCGTGTTGGTATTACTGTAATAGGTTTAGAAGTGCCCCATGCGCATGTACACCTTATTCCGTTAAATGAAATGGCAGAAGCAACATTCCAAAACAAAGTAAAATTAAATCCTGAAGAGTTTGAGGCTATTGCGGCTAAAATTCGCTCTAAAATGGTATAATTCCAGAAGCTAATAAGTAAATTCCAACACCAATTAAGGTAATAAGGGAGAATGTTAAAACATAAAACAAAGCTGTATATTTTACAGATTTTTTTTCAGGGATAGCCATTTTTTGGTAGTACCCAAAAATGCGCTCAATATCATCTGTCCAATTTACAGGATAAATATCAGATTTACAGGTGTTGCAAGTAAGTTTGTGCGTAACCTCATTCGTGGTTTTATGCACAAACTTTCCATAACTGTGTTTTTGATAAAAGGATAGTTTTAAATCTTGATTAAAACATTCCGGGCAGTTATTGGTTACGTCGGCTTCTTTTATAACCACTAGTTTTATTTTAGCCATTACTCACTTTTTACTTTTAAGGATATTTGCATTATGGTTCCTTCTTTACCAGACGAAAGTACTTTAATTTTTCCATTATGGTATTCTTCTACAATTCTTTTTACTAAAGAAAGGCCAAGTCCCCAGCCTCTTTTTTTAGTGGTTACTCCTGGATTAAATATGCTTTGAAACCTATTTTTAGAAATTCCATGACCCGTATCTGCTATTAAAATGTTTACATATTTGCCGTCTGGAACTATTTCTATAGCAATAGAACCTTTGCCTTTCATGGCGTCAATTCCATTTTTTACCAAGTTTTCAATAGTCCAATTATATAAAGAACTATTTAGCATAACAGGAAAATATTCTACCTTAGAAGTTAAAGAAAAATGAATAAGTTTAGAGCTTCTCCTTTTTAAATATTCATAGGCGTCTTTAGTTTCTTGTACAATATCGGTTTCATTTAATTTTGGAAGAGAACCTATTTTAGAAAATCTATCGGTAATAGTTTCCAATCGAACTATGTCTTTTGCTATTTCTTTGGTAATATCTGGGTTTATATTTTCTGTTTTTAAAAGTTCATTCCATCCTAATAAAGAAGAAAGTGGGGTGCCAATTTGGTGAGCCGTTTCTTTAGCCATCCCAGCCCATAATTTGTTTTGTTCCGATGCTTTATTGGTCTTAAAAAAGAAAAATATTACCGTAGCAAAAAGAATAATAATAAGTAGTAAGGCAATTGGATAATACTTTAGTTTGTTTAGCACTTCGGAGTTTCCGTAGTATAAAGTGGCTAAATGCTCCCCTTGTTGGTCTATAGATATAGGTATATTTTCACTCTGAAATTGATTTATTTTTTTTCTAATAAAAAGACTGTCCGCTGCTTTTTCGGTTGGCATATTATTTACCCTAATAGAGCCATCTTTGTTTTCTAAAATCATGGGAGAAGAAGAATTGTTTTGTAACACCTTAATAGTTAGGTTTCCTAAATCCATGTCTTCAGAAGATTGTAAAAGCTCGGACTGGGCTGTGGCCCATATTTCCATTTTTAACCGCTCTTCTTCTTTAAATTTTTTGAAAAAGCTATTTGTATTCCATAAAATAAGGCTTACAATGCCAAAAGCTATTGCTAATAAAATAAGATTGTAAGTTTTTCTATTGGGATTAAAATTCATGTAGCATGATATCTTGCTTTAAAGATACCACAAATTGAAATAATATGGAGATTTGTACTTCTTTTGGAGTTTCAAATAGGATACAATTTTCATACATTTGCATTTCTATATCTTAGATTTTTTAAATATCAATCTGGATAAGAAATAGAAACGCGAATTATTAAAAATCACTTTTAAAGAAAAAAGTAAGGGCACTAAATTAAGAGAACATGGAAGTAGAAGGAAAGATTAAGCTAATAGGTGAAACGGCAACATTTGGAAACAACGGTTTTAGAAAAAGAGAATTGGTAGTTACAACAGATGAGCAATATCCACAAAGTATAATGATTGAGTTTGTACAGGATAAGTGCGATTTATTGAATAACCATGCTGTTGGTCAGGATGTTAAGGTAAGTATCAATTTAAGAGGAAGAGAGTGGACAAACCCACAAGGTGAGGTTAAGTATTTTAACTCAATTCAAGGATGGCGTTTAGAAAGTTTAGCAGCAGAAAATGCTAATCCTAATATACCACCTGTACCTCCTATGGAAGCTTTTGAGCCAGCAGATAATTTAAAGGAAGAAGATCACGATGATTTACCTTTTTAAGGTATACATGATATAATATAAAAACCTTCCTAGATTTAATTTAGGAAGGTTTTTTAGTTATTATAGATTTATTAAAAATAAAAAGTGGGTGCATATTTTTTAACAAAGGAGTTAGTTTTTCCGCCAGTAGAAAATGCCGATGAAGAGGGCTTACTTGCGGTGGGTGGCGATTTGTCTCCAGAACGTTTGCTTTTAGCCTATAAATCGGGCATTTTCCCATGGTTTAATGAAGGTTCCCAAATTCTTTGGTGGAGCCCTAACCCAAGAATGGTTCTTTTTCCTCAGGATATTAAAATATCTAAGAGCATGCGTAAGGTTCTAAACGAAAACCAATTTAGGATAACCAAGAACCAATGTTTTAAAGCCGTTTTACATCAATGTGCTACGGTAAAAAGAGATGGACAAGAGGGTACGTGGATTACAGAGAATATGACTAATGCCTATGTAAAACTTCACGAATTAGGGAAAGCAGTCTCCTATGAAGTCTGGGAAAATTCCCAACTGGTTGGTGGTTTATACGGTATAGATTTGGGGGCCGTTTTTTGTGGAGAGAGTATGTTTAGTATGGTTAGTAATGCGTCTAAATTTGCTTTTATTAAGTTAGCTGAAGAACTACAGGAAAAGGAGTATAAACTTATTGATTGCCAAATGTATACGCCCCATTTAGAAAGTTTAGGTGCCAGAGAAATAGAAAGAATAGAATTTTTAGAATATTTAAAAGGGTAAAAATAGAAAAGCAATTTTTATTTGAGTTAACTATTTTGTTTCTAGAAAGTTATGATTTTACTCAGAATAATTTTTATGAAAAAAATTAGCCCTAACAAAATGGCAACAACCCGTATTAAAGTGTAATACTAGCAGTTTTTCATATACGGTTTAAGCTCAATTATTTATAAATAGATGCAATAATCAGAAAGAATAAAAGAGTTGTTTTTTTAGTTTTTTGTTGCAAATGCTATTATTTACAATCGTCTTTGTATAAAACCATGTAATCAAAAATTATTTTAATGGCTTCAGCATTCATATCAGTATTTAGCGATTTATCTATGCGTACATTATTTGTAATGTTGTAAACCTCACAAAAACTAATTTTCATTGCTTTTTGAGCTTCAATTAAGCTACTTATAATATGGATTGTGTAACTCTCTTTATCTTTGGATTTAGCTATTCTAGCAAGGTTAATTGCTTCGTCAACATTAAAATAGTTGTCTAAAGCTTTTAGATAGGCCATACAGATAATATCATCCGCACTTGCTCGTCTAAGGAAATCATCCATGGTTTGGCAATTATTTTTATCTTTTAAATACTGTAAGAATATTTCGGAATTACTTACCCCATTAGACTCCCACCCCAACTTATTTATTAGCGCTATTTTTAATTCAATTGGCTTTCTCTTTTTAGTTAAATATTTTATTAGTTTAATATTCAGTTTACCTTCAGCTTTAGAAGCTAACTGTATTATTTTTGACGATTTATACGCATCACTAATTGCCGTTGATGTAAGGGGGGAATCGGCATATAAATTTTGATTAAATAAAAAGAGTAACGGCAAGAAAAAAATTATTTTCATATTATAAATATTGATTCTATGTAGTGCTTAAGTTATATTTTTTGTTAAGTTTTTGGTATTACCATTCTAGAAAAATTAGGAAGGCTTATTTTTTTTAGGCATCATTAATATAACAACCACTAAAACTAGTTGAATTACAATAATAACGAATGCTGTAAACTGAGTTTTAAAAGCAATATTAGATATTCGTCTATTATTTTTTTGGTCAGAATCAATCTGGTTGATTAATATTTTTTTTTCACATGCATTAATATCGGTTCTGTTATTTATTTGTTGCTTTTCAAATGAAGCAACATGCTCTATTTTATTAGCGGGAATATAAAGTAAGTCTAAACGATTTAAAATAAGCCATACGCAAGTGATAATTGTAAGGATAGAAAGAATAATTGCAATTGTTTTTTTCATTTTATTAAGTATACTGTGTAGCGTGTTAGCATTTGTTTTATTCAATAATATCTACCTTTTTTTCTATGGCAAAATCGTAAATAATATCGCTGTTTATTAACAGTTTTGGGTTTGTTAGTCCTAATTCGTGATGGTTAAGTTTTATTTCTAAATATCTTGCTATGCCGATAGAGTCTTTAAAATAAGATTTTGGTAGCACGTATTCTCCTGTTTTGGAGTTTATATTTTTATGAATTGTTGTTTTTGAATATTTGCCTCCAGAATGTTCCCCAGACAGGTTGTTTTGTGCTCCTTTCCAAACTTCTAACTCAGCAGGTAAGTTGATGTTTTTCCAATTTAAAGTAAAGTCTTTGTTTATAGAAATAGTTTTAGGGATATTAAATACAAGACTATCATTAATATTTTGAGGTTTAATAAAAGCTAAAGGATAAACGGTGCTATCTGGTAAAATTATTTCAAAATAATAGGATTTACTTCTAGGGAAATCATCTAAAGTGTAATATGATTTTTTTGTGTAATAGAGCTCCTGTTGAACCTTTAAGTTTAGAGGAATTTCATTTAATATAATTTTAATCTGATTATTTATTATTTGTTTATCACCATCTGTGATGTAAACTTTTAAATCATTGATAATGTTATTTCTTGTACCGTCTAGAATGTAAATTTGTGCTTTAATATTCGATAAGTTGTTTAATTTTTCATCAGAAATAGTAGAAACATCGCAACTAATGAATAACAGGAGAAAGAAAAGTAGAGTGAATTTATAGTGTTTCATTTTTTAGAAAAAAAGGGTGTGTGTTTATTGTTTGTAAGAGTGTTTCTTTAATTATTTATAAATATTAACCCCATCCACTTTCTAAACAATATTTAAAATCACCATTTGGTAATAGTTCAATACTTAGTACAAGATCAAAATTATAAACAGCTCCATTAGTTAAAGTTACTTTGTATTTTATAAAAACTAAATCATTACTGCCTGTGCCTCCAAATACTTCAACAAATTCAACAGTTTCAAATTCTTTATAATTTAATTTTTTGTATTTACCTGTATCTGAAAATGATGAAAACCTATCTTTTATCGAACTATCGAGCTCGCGTCCATATGAATGATGATGGAGTAACCAAAAAAGATATTTACTATTAAAGAAAGTAAAAATTTTTTCAATGTTTTTACTTTCGAGAGCAACTATTGAGTTTTGGACAAATTTTTTAAATTTGTCGTTATGTTTTCTATTTGGGGTGTTGTGTAATCGTATATTTTCATCACTAAGGTTATATAAAGCATGTTCCTCCAATTCATTAAATGAAGGTTTTTTTGTACCACTTTTAATATCGGATATTATTTCTTTTAAGCTAGGGAGTATAAAAGATGATTTGTATTGAATATTAACAAATTGGTTAGAAGAAATAGTAGGGTAAGTAGCTTTGAATATTTTAATACTTCCGTTTAATGTTTCTATTTTTCCTTTAAGGTTATATGTTTCGTTATCTATTGTAACTAAGACCCCAATTTCATCGGTAAGTGTATTTTGGTATATTGTATATATTGCATTTTTATTTCTAAAAGTTAAGTTGTAAGCATTGCGGGTTTCGTCGTAAACAAAATAATTTGTAGTTGAGTTTTTATTATTTGTTGGAAAAGTGAATTCTATTTCATTTTCGTTATTAGTAATCTGGTATTGCAAAAAATAAATATTCGTTCGTTTTAAAGTAACCTCTTTTCCGTTAATTAATTCAAAAGAAAGAATAGGGGCTGAGTTGTATTCCTGAGCATGCAATAAAAAAATGCAAAAGAAAAAGAATAGGGCAAAAATGTGTTTTTTCATTTTTTTTAAGCTAAGTTCTTTATGTATTTAATATAAAATATGGTCATAATTTGGTGGAAGCGATTTTCTTGAGCTAATACATTTTCCCTCCGCGTTGAATAGAATTTTATACTCTTTAAAACCATTAGTATCTTTCTTTGCGCGAACGACCAGAGGGTATTTTATGTGCGGTGTAATTAGGTTTTGAAAAGCTGTTTTTAAAATCTCGTCAGTAGAGCCATTTGCAATGTATTGTTGTTGTATTTTCTTAATTTTATACGAAGAGAAATTTTGTTTTAAATAAGCCACTATTTGGGCATAGCTTTCATCAAGAATATCGATATCTTGTATTTGTATTTTTACATTTTCTAAGTTTCCTTCCCCCGTAAATTCTATGCTATACCACAGCCTATCTTTTTTAAATTTTAACCCAAAACGGGTTTTGTTACCATCGATTTCTTTGTAAAACTTTAATCTTTTTGCATCTGTTAATTTTTCTTGTACCAAAACAAGAGCCTTCTCTGGAAATTGGGTTTTTCTAATTCTAAATTCTTTCTCATATTTTAATTGAGCACTTAGAATGTTTGCAGAAAAGAAGAGGATAAATAGGAATAAAATATTAAACTTCATCATATCTAAAACAATTAATTTCATGGTCGTTTACCATTCCTGTTGCTTGCATAAAGGCATAAACAACCGTACTGCCGACAAATTTAAATCCTCTTTTTTTTAAATCTTTACTTACTTGGTCTGATAATTCTGTATTCCCAGGAGCCTCCTTGTAGTTAACAACTTTATTTTTTATGGGAGAATCATTAACAAAACTCCAGATATAGGTGCTAAAGCTCCCAAACTCATCTTGTACTTGTATAAAAGCTTTTGCATTAGAAATGGTAGCGTTAACTTTAAGCTTGTTTCTAATAATACCAGCATCTTGTAATAGAGATTCTATTTTCGGTTGTTTGTATTCTGCGATTTTTTTATAATCAAATTGGTCAAAAGCTTTTCTAAAATTTTCACGTTTTTTTAAAACAGTTATCCAACTTAGTCCTGCTTGGAAGGTTTCTAGTATTAAAAACTCGAATAAAGAATGGTCATTTTTTACAGGAGTTCCCCATTCCAAATCATGATAGGCTTCATATAAATCGCTTCCTAAACACCAACCACATTTGTGTTTTTCCATATTTTGTCTTTTTTTAAAAGAAATTTTGAAGTATTAAAACTACAAGAAGAATAAAGGTATGTAAGTTTTGCGAAGTTTGTACTACCAATATGACTAATATCAGCTTTTGGGAAATGTACCAAAACTAAATTTGTTTAAAATTGAATTTCAGATGGAAGTAAAGGATAATACCGTAGAAAAAACTACACGTGCATTAATACAAGAGTCATATAACAAAGCAGTTTCTTATGAAGATTATCGTTCTCTGCTAGCATCTTTAAGTGCAGAAGGGAAAGCAACTGGCCCAAATGAATCAGAGGAGCTTACAGAATATACGATTTTAAATGATAAGCGTATGAAACGTTTGGATAAGACCGTAAAAGTAAGTGAAGAGAATACCAATAAAATAAAGTCTTTAGGTAAAAAAGTTACTTGGTTAGTACTAACAGAAAGTTGGTGTGGAGATGCTGCTCAGATCATGCCAGTTATGAATAAGATGGCAGAATTAACTGGAAATATTAATTTTAAGGTATTGCAACGGGACCAAAATCTAGAGTTAATGAGTCGATTTTTAACAAATGGAACATTATCTATTCCAAAATTGATAATGGTAGATAGTGAAACTAATGAAGTTATAAGTGAATGGGGCTCTAGACCTTCTGTAGCAACTAAAATGGTGGAAAATTTTAAGAAGGAACATGGAGGCTTAACGCCAGAATTTAAGCAAGATTTACAGGTTTGGTATAATAAAGATAAAGGGCAAAGTACAATATCTGATTTGGTAAAACTACTTAACTTGTAATGTAATAATCTTGTTTTTAGTGTTTTACTTCTATTTTTTAATAGAAATAATTGTGTATTATATTTAGTTGTTTTTAAAATTAGGATATTTGAAAAACTATTTTTCTAATGATACGATTATTCTCAATAGTATTTAGCACCTTTTTTATTGTTTTTTCATCTTGTAATTCTTCTGGTGAAAAAAATCAGGAACCGAAATTTGAAGAAAAAGAGATTTCTATAAAATTCATTGACGAATATATTTTTCCTCAACAACAACTTTATAAGAATACCCTAGTAGGGGGACTATCAGGAATAGATTTCAATAAAGGAAAATGGTATTTTATTTGTGATGATTCTAATACACCAATTAGGTTTTACACTGCAACTATAGACTATGATTTACAGGGTTTTAGTAATGTAACATTAACAGATGTTGTAGTGTTTAAAGGGGAGAATGGAGAGCCTTTATCTAGTGGTATTGCAGATCCCGAATCTATACGTGTAACTAAAAATAATACCGTAGTTTGGAGTAGCGAAGGAGGAACAAACGGAGGGGTTAATCCTTTTGTAAGAGAAGCTTCGCTTAATGGAGATTTTATACGTTCTTTTACTGTTGCAGATAAATTTAAAGTCTCCGCAGACGAAAACATGGGGCCTAGAAATAATGGTGTTTTTGAATCTCTTTCTTTAGCCGCAAATTCTAGGGATTATTGGACTGCTACGGAGTTACCCTTAAAACAAGACGGTCCAGAACCTAAAACAGAGGATGCAGTTACTCCAGTTAGAATTGTAAATATTAGTGAAGACGGTAATTTTGAAAAAGAATTTGTTTATGAACTTAATTCTGTACCTAAACCAGCTATTAATGGAACAAATTTAGAAATTAATGGTTTGGTAGAGTTATTAGCATATGACACCAATAAATTTTTAGCGTTAGAGCGTTCTTTTTCTTCTGGTTATTTAGATGGAGGAGGAAATACAGTAAAAATTTATGATGTAGACATTTCTAATGCAACAGATGTGAGTGGGGTTACAAAGTTAGCTGGGGAAGTATATACTGCCTCCAGTAAAGAATTAATATTTGATTTTGACTCTATAAGAAACGAATTAACAAATGCTACAGTAGATAATATTGAAGGTATAACTTTTGGTCCAAATTTTGAAAATGGAAACCGCTCTTTGGTAGTCATTGCAGATGATAATTTTAGTTCTTTTGCTCCACAATTAAATCAGTTTATAGTATTAGAAGTAGAGAATTTAAAGAACTAATACTGGGGTTTATTCGGATGCTTTATATTATTTAAGAAAAATCGTAACTAAAAAAGAAACGCTTATGAAAAAATTATTTTTGTTATCACTTACCATCCTTTTTGGACTAAAATCATTTGCTCAAGAAACAGGAAATGATAGTTACAGAATTCAACGATTGTTAATTTATAATCAAAAAGGCGAAGTGTTGTTAGAAAAAAATGATTTTGGATGGATGACACCTGCATTAAGACATAACTCTAAAACAACTATAAAAGATGGACTTATGAATTTAGCGTCGGAGTATGGAGTGAAAGTCTCTAGTCCTAAAATAACAGGAATTTTTATGTTTATGTCTGACTACAAATCGATTTCGCAATTTAGACAGCACTATAGTTGTAATTTTATTGATGGAGGATTAAAAGTGCCTGAAAACAAAAAAGATGTTCAATGGTTTTCAATTAGTAAGGCAATTGAAATGATGTCATTACCAGAAACAAAAGCACCACTTGTAATAAGAGACATGACTAAACACTTATTATATTATCCCGAAATAATTTGGGGAGGAACATTTCTTTTAAGTAAAAAAGATGGAAAAATATCATATAAAACTGTGGAGAATTTTTATCCTTTGAATTAATAAATAGCATACATAGTTAATACGGGTTTTGGTCTTTAACCTAAAGTTTAGAGTTTTAAAAATGCAATTGAATTATACAACAATAAATGATTGCATTTATCAGCACTATCTAATAAAGTGGGTAAGTAGTAAAAATAGCGAAGGTATATCCTCGTAGATTGTCTATTCGGGTTGTATTTACTAAATTTGGTATTAAGCCACGCAACTAATTTTATACAAACACGTAGTTTATTTTCCTTGGAAAAGATATGTAATTGTTCCTTTTTGTGATGCTTTTTCCGAGCTATTAAATTTTGCTTTTAAAGCATAGGTAATAGCGTTGTCTACCAAGCAGCCATTGGATGTTGTAGAACTTTTAGTGTTAAAAGAAGCATCGGTAACATTGCCAACGGAATTTACTATAATATTAATAACAACTTTACCACCTTCTATGCAGGTGTATATTGGTGGAGGTAACTTATAGTTGTTTCTATTAACTAGAGAATAGGAAACCGAAGTT
>NZ_JADGES010000171.1 GCF_016744255.1 Maribacter sp. | reverse complement strand
AAAATACTTTCTTGGTCCGCTTTTGGAATACCAATTCCTGTATCTTCTACCAAAAATCTTATGCTGGCTTTGCTTGCTCTTTTTTGATTAAGCTCTATAACCAATGAAACACTTCCGTTAGGTGTAAACTTTAAAGCATTATCTAAAAGGTTTGTTAGCACCTGAAAGAGCCTTAATCTGTCTCCTGCTACAACTTCTGGTATTTTTCCAATTACTTTTAAAGAGAACTCTACCCCTATCTGTTTTGCCTTTGCAGTATAGGTAAACTCCAATAAATTAATTAATTTATCTAGATTAAAAGTATTTTCTTTTAGCTCTAGTTTATTGGATGAAATTACACTTATACTAAGAATATCTTCTAACATTAATTTTAAATTAGAATTAGATTCTAACAAAAAATTAATCATTTCTTTTTGTTGTCCTTTTAAGTCTGTTTCTGCTAGTAATTTTGTTAATGATATTATACTAGTTAGTGGGTTTCTTAATTCATGACTAAAGTTTTGTATAAAGCTATTCTTAAACTCTTCTCTTTGCTGAAGCTCCTCATTCTTTAAAACAACAAGTTCTGAATTAATAATAGACTCATTCCTAGCCTGTGCTACTTGTTGGTATGCGTTATAATGCTGTGTAAAATCTTGAATAATAACCAATACACCATTCTCTTTTCTTACAAACTGCACATCTGTTATGTATGAAGTGCCGTTGGTTTCTAGGTGTACACAATTAAAAATAATCTCTTGTTCTAAAGAGTCTACAAAAGAGGGGAAACATTCAAAAAAAGGGTGTACTGTAGTTATTTTTTTTTGTGTTAAATAAGGCATAAAAGAAGAATTACTATCTACTATTATCCCTTTAAAATCTACCAAATAAAAATGTAAATTTTGGCTTATAAATTCCTGATTGTATTTTTTAAAACTAGACATTTAATACTTTTGCTAATTCTTGAAAAACGGTATTTACGGCATCTCCTGTTTTAGCACTTGTTAAAAAATTACAATCTATATTATATTCTTTCAATAGTTCTTTTAATTCTTTTTCAACTACTAAATCTACCTTATTACCTATAACTAAAATTGGCACTTTAGGTATTTTTGATGTTATTATTTTTAAATCTTTTTTTAAATCCTGGAATGTAGAAGGTCTTGTTACATCGAAAACAAATAGGGCTCCATGTGTTCCTAAAAGATAAGCATCTCTTATGGTATGTATTTCATCTGTACCTTCTAAATCCCATATTATAAAAGATAGGTTTTCGTCTGGTGAAATTTCTACCACTTTTTTTGTAATATGAACACCTATAGATACTAAGTATTTGTCCGAAAAACTATTGCTAACAAATCTTCGAATTAAAGAAGTTTTTCCTACACCAAAGTGCCCTAGAACAACAATTTTTTTAGATTTGTTCATTTCCAAAGCTTTTAGATAATTCTTTCTCTATTCTTTTTCTTGTTACTGGTTCCACTGCTATTTCTAAATTCGGAGAAGCAAAGACTAAATCTAGGTTCATTGCCATAAAACTATTATAGAAGTTGAAAATAATATCTTGTACTTTATTTTTTGATTTTAAATCGTAATTACCAGAAATTACAACTGCTATATAATGGGTTACAAAACTTTGTAAGTGTATATGGTATAACTCGTATTCTATTAATTCTAAATTCTGGTCTTTTTGATTAAATGCGTCTTCTACAAAAGATTTTATTGCAGTAAGCATTCCAGAAATCATATCCTCATCCATAGTTTTACTTTTAGAAAAACTAGCTTTTAATATTCCCGAGTCTTTTTCTATTAAAAGAACCTGCTCTATTTTTGCCGAAGAAATTTCACTTAACAACAATTTTTCTTCACTTACATTACCAAACCAAGATCTAAATCTTCTAGACATTCCCTTAGCTGAAAACCTTCTCGATAATTGATTATTAATAGACTCTGAAAGCATTTTCATCTCCTGAGCCACATACTTTTTAACCATTTTACCCAAAACAGGATACAAGGCATCTACAACTTCATCCTTATGATTCTTTATTTCTTCTTTTAAAGTTTCGGTAATGATAGGTCCCAAAGTACTTGGAATACTTTCTACGAACTCGTTAAGTTCTTTCTTTATTATAGGACTTACTTGGCCAGACAGGCGTTCACTATCATCAATATTTTGCTCTAGAATTTCAATTCTTTTCGCAATTTTTTCTGCATACGCACGGTCGTCCGTAAATAGTATATCTTTTAATATTTCTAATCTATCTGTTTCGTTCATTATTAGGAAGAGTTAGAAATAGACTATTTTTTACCTATTTTATCTCCTAGTTCTTTGAACAACTCTCCCAACATCTCTTTCTTCACCGTATGATTGTCCAAATTTTCAATCTTGGCTTCTAAATTTTCTTCTAACTCCGAAATTCTTACATTAACATCTGTAGCTATGTTATCTATAGTCTTAGATAAATCCTCTCTAACTTCATCCATTAAATCTTCTAAAACCTTTTTCTTATCTAAGATGTCTTGTTTTAACATCTCGAACTCCGATTCGTAGGCTTTTATATTTTCTCCAAAAATTAAATTCTTAATTGCTTCAATTTTTGAGCCTGAATCTTCCGATTTTTTATTTAATTCAATAACGTTTGGTTCCCTTTTAGCCATACAACTGTTCTTTAGTTTAAGGTAATTTATCCATATATTATTTTTTTAAAATATTCTAAAAAAATAATCTGTAGGCGAATATAAGAAACTATGTCATCTATTTAACCATAAATAGATGAAAAATAAGATTCCCCAGAACACCTTAAACTACAATGCTATAAATACATAACAAGCTCTACTCTTATGTTTTTTTCTTACTCTACTACTGCTTAAGTTATCTTCTTTTTAAAAAAAATAATCATCGTAATTTAAGCTTAACTAGATAAAACTTAAAAATCGTTTAATATAAACATATAAC
>NZ_JADGES010000095.1 GCF_016744255.1 Maribacter sp. | reverse complement strand
ATTTACAAACTTAATAGAAGGTATTTTGGAGAAAAATTATTCGACAGGCTAGTAATAGCAGGAATTACAGGATTATGATAAATTACGGACAATCAAAATCTTTTTCTCTCCAAAGAAAATAGAAGTATTGTTATGGAAAATTTCTATGTAAAACCACTATGGAATAAAAAAGTAAAACACCTTTCTGGTGGCGAGAAAAGAATAGTCGAAATCTTATTAGTTGTACATTCCGATGCGAAGTTTATATTGCTAGATGAACCTTTTAATGGAGTAAGTCCTTTAATGAAAGATTACATAACAGAATATATTAAAGAAATGAAATTAAATAAGGGATTTATTATTACAGATCACGATTATGAAAACGTTATAAAAGTAGCCGATACTATATCCTTTTTAAAGGATGGGTATCTTAAAGAATTAAAAGATAATAATCAGTTGGTGGAATTAGGATATTTAACTAAATCGACCTATGATGTTGTTTTTAAGGGGGAATAGTATCTTAGTTATCAATTAAATATAATCCCATTTTAATTTTCCAATACGGCATTTTCTCTTCAAAATGAGTGTAAAAGGCTTTTAATCCTTCTGCATCGGTTAATTCTTCTTTAGCAGTTTCTATTTTTTTAATTTCTTCGGAAGTTATAAATTGTTTAAAATCTATAGGTTCTCCGTTTTCATGTGTTTTTTGTAAATGCCCGTAGATAGTGTCTTCTTTTATGCCTCTTTCTAGAGCAATATCGGTAATAGAAATGCCGTCTTTAAACATGGTATAAGAAACCTCGTGCGTTGGTACTTTAGACTTTATAGTCCTTCTATGGGCTGCTATTTCTTCCATAAAAACGGAAGCATACTTTTTTAGTTTGGCAGCTCCCACACCAGAAACCTTTTCAAAGGCTTCTATGGTCATAGGTTTTTTTGCTTCCATATCTTTTAAACTAGCATCTGTAAATACCACATAGGCAGGAACATTTTGTTCCATTGCTATTTTCTGTCTTAAAATTCGTAATTTTTCAAACAAAGGACTTTGCTTCTTAGTAGCGCTACTTTTTTCTTTTGCTCTTTCTTTTAGATTTATTAAAGTGGCTAATTTTATGGTTTGTTTATCAAATAATATGGCTTTTGCTAATGGCGTTATTTCTAGTTTAGAATGCTCTTTAAAATTTATTTGGAGCACCCCTTGGTTCAAAAGTTGAATTATATATTGCTGTAAATCTTGCCAAGAAATATCTTTTAGGGCACCAAAGGTTTTTATGTTTTGGTAACCCTTATCAAAAAGCATTGCATTTTGAGAACCGCGTAGAACGTCGATAACCATTCCCATAGCTTCTTGTTCTTTAAGGCGTAGTACTGCGGAGCATACTTTTTGAGCCATAACGGTGGCATCAAAATAAGCGGGTGGGCGTTTACATATATCGCAATTGCCACAGTCTTTGGTATTGTGTTCCCCAAAATAATTTAATAGCGCAATACGTCTGCAACTTAATGCTTCGGCATACTGCTGCATTCGCTCTAATTTGGCTAATTGCACCGTGGTATTTGCACCGCTATCAATAAACCTTCGTAATTGTAAAACATCCGAATAACTATAAAAAAGTAGGGTGTTAGAGTCTACTCCATCTCTGCCAGCTCTACCAATTTCTTGGTAATACCCTTCTAGGTTTTTAGGTAGATTGTAATGAATTACCCAGCGGACATTACTTTTGTCAATTCCCATTCCAAAGGCAATGGTTGCGACTATAATAGGAGTGCGGTCGTTAATAAAATCTTCTTGGATAGAAGAGCGTTTTTCAGCTTGTATACCTGCATGGTAGGCCTTTGCTTTGAAGCCTAATTTACAAAGGGATTCGGCTATTTTTTCAGTACTCTTTCTGCTAAGGCAATAAATAATACCACTTTCGGTAGTTTTATCTTCTAAAAATTGTTGGATCTGTTGCATTCTATTTTGCCCAGGACGTACTTCTAAATAGAGATTAGGTCTATTAAAAGAAGCTAGGTGGCGTTCTGCGTTGGGAATAGAAAGTTGTTCTACAATATCATCTTGGGTAGCACGGTCTGCGGTTGCAGTAAGCGCTATAACAGGAACGTTTGGGTATTCTGTTTTTAGTCGTCCTAATTGGGTGTACGCAGGTCTAAAATCGTGTCCCCAAGAAGAGATACAATGCGCCTCATCTACTGCGAAAAGACTAATAGTAATTTCTTTAAATAGCTGTTGCATATGGCCCAAGCTTTCTGGTGCCACATAGAACAATTTTAATTTACCGTCTTGTAATGCTTTTAGCGTTTCTTGTTGTTCTTCTTGCGCTTGTGAACTGTTGTAGTATGCTACGGCTACGCCATTTGCTTTTAGGACATCGACTTGGTCTTTCATTAAAGCAATTAAAGGGGAAATAACAACTGCGGTTCCTTCTAAAGCCAATGCCGGTAATTGGTAGCAAAGCGATTTGCCACCACCAGTAGGCATAATAGCTAAAGCATCTTTCTTAGAAAGTACATGAGTAATAATTTCTAGTTGGTTTGGTCTAAAAGAGTCGTACCCAAAATGTGTTTTTAAAAGATGTAGCAATTGTTGTTTTTGTTCTTCTTGTAGCATAGGCGATAAAGTTACAGTATTTGATGCATTGGATACAAAAAACAGAAGAAACTGTTTCCTTTTTTTAAAAGAAAACAGCTTCTTTGTGTTTTTTATTTTAGTTAAAAATTACTTTCCTAGCATAAGGACTTCGTTACAACGAATCTCTGTAATATATCTTTTCTCACCATCTTTGCCGTCATAACTACGGTGTGTAAGTTTGCCGTCTATGGCGACTTGTTTTCCTTTTAGTAAATAGTTTTCTACGATGTCTGCAGTTTTCCCCCAGGCTACAATATTGTGCCATTGCGTATCTTCTACTTTTTCGCCATTGGCGTTTTTGTAATTGTCTGTAGTTGCAATAGAGAATTTAGCTAATTTTTTTCCTCCGTCTAGGGTTACAATTTCAGGATCCTGTCCTAAATATCCAATTAACTGTACTTTGTTTTTAAGTGCATTCATAATTTCTAAATTTTAAGGTTTAAAAGTATATACGATGGAACTTCTGTTATTCCACACTGCAAACATAAAAGAGCACTTAAAAATTAATCGGTTGTAAAATAATTACTTTCGTTTGTAAACATTTGTAATCGTTTGTAAATGAATAAATATGGTAGCTATAGGCACCTATATACCAAATGGGACAAGAAAATATAATGATTTATCGCACTGGAAACGTGCTATTTTTTTGAAGTTCGGCTTTCGTGATTAAATCGCTACTAATACAGCGATACAGAGCATCGGGACTATATCCGCTAAAAGCTTTCTTTTATTTTAAAGAACATTTGCACACGGTTGATGTGTTTATCCCAACCTACGGTCAAAACCGATGTACTATTTTTTCTTTTTAGGAACAGACGCTTTTAGTACGTCATTAAGAGTAGTGTTAATCTTTAACTTCTCTTCGTACTTTTTAGAACGTTCCTTCTTTTCTTTTATGGGTTTCTTTTCTTCCATGTTTACAAAGATAATCAATATCAAACTGGCGTTTTCTGACGATTCAAAATAAACCTTAACATATTGTAAGAAAATACTATATTTACTGACCAACCAATTAATACAGTAATGAATATACCACCATTTCTTTTAAAGCTTTCAAAGGGCGTCCTCAAGAATATATTATATGTTGCTCTTTTCTTTGGAATTTTATTCTTGGCGCTTGGATATGGAGGGCTGTTTCATTTAACAAGCGAAAGCTGGAAAGAAGTCTTCAAAGTTGCCGGAACTGTAATATTGTCTAGCGGTGTTTTTATGGCTATTGCCAAATCCGAGCAATTTTTGGGAATTTTTAAGGATGAATTACGCAATGTTATTTATTCCCGTGAGCATCTTGACAAAAGAAAAGATTTAAACGCTATTTGGTATCGTGTTTCTGAATCTCTGTGTAAGCAAAAATTTGCCACTATAAATACTAAAGTTTTCGAAACGGTTAAAGAACATTATCTGCCGTTTGATCAAGAGTTTTTTTATAAACGATTCGAAATAGACTCTGCCTATGAATTCATGGACAATGAACCTGAGTACTTATCGGTTGATAGTGAATATGATACTGACATTGTAGCCGATGATCCTGATGGCTTTACATATCATTTTTCTTCTACCATACCTCTACCAGAAAATGACAATGGCAGGACTAGCTATGAATTAGAGGAAATGAAAATAAACGGCGAAATACTAACTGATTTAATTGAAAAAGAATATCTTAAAATAAAAAGAACAGAAAAAGCACTTAGCATAAAATTTGATTATCATATTCCTTGTGAAAAAACGAAGGAATATAAGATTACAAGAAGAGACAAAACCACCTATAATTTAAATTCCAATCCATTTAATGCGCATTCTGCTTCTTGGCTTTATAAAATGTTTGTTGTAAAAATCACTTATCCTAAAGAAATTAATATTGATTGGGTTGATATTGGAGTTTTAGGGAGGTGGACAAAAAATTTAAGAGAGAACAATGTACACAACGTTTTAAAAGCTACTTATAACGGTTTAGTGTTTAAAAATCAGGGTTTTATGATTATATTTAGAAAGATATAACGTTTTTTTTATACTTTTATAGTAGATTAGCACGTTATTTGTTATATATTATAGTGAACCGTTTAAAGTTAAATAATATGAAAACTAAATCACCCGTTAATGTTGGTTAAAAAACCAATAGAAAAAAGAAATTTTAAATAAAAGCCCTTCTTTAAAGAAGGGCTTTTTAATGTCTAAAAATTATCAGTTAGAACTTTATAACTCAATACACTCTCTGACCCCTCTAAAAACTGATTAAACCTTTCATTAGAAGTCAAGCTACGATTATTAAACCTCGCAGCATATTCATCTAAGTAACGGCTTACGTGCTTATCACTTACTTGATGGTAAACACCATATAAACCTCTTTTTAATACACTCCAAAAGCTTTCAATGGTGTTTGTGTGCACTTGCCCTTCAACATAAATATTCAAACCATGTTTTACGTTGTCGTGCTTATATGTTTTCTTTAATTGCTTGTATGCAGATGCTTCATCAGAATAGATGGTTGCATCATGCGGTACATGCGTATTAACGAACTCTACCATATTTTGAGTGGTTTCTCCTGATACATACTTTAAAGCAACCTTACTGTTACGCTCAATGATACCAATAACGGTTTTCTTAGCCTTGTATGGCTTACCTTCATTAGTCAACGATAAATCATCTTGCGAACGTCTTTTTTTAAGGTGCTTGTTTTTCTCTTTACCACCAATGTAAGTAGCATCAGTTTCTACCATTTTATCTTCTCCTAACATTTGCGGAGCTTTTTCTCTTAGCATTTCTCTAATTCTATGAAGTACGAACCATGCTGTTTTTTGTGTAATTCCTAAATCAATTGCAAGTTGCACAGAACTAATACCTTTTTTGTGTTCTGTACATAACCATATTGCAGCAAACCATATACGAAAAGGTATTTTAGAGCTTTCAAATATAGTCCCAACCTTAACCGTAAATTTTTTATGACACTCTTTAGCTCTACACTTATAACCTCTATTCGTTTTATAAGGATTTTCACTACCACAATGAGGACAAGCAGGCTCATTCCCCCAACGTAGGTTTTCGTAATATTCTACGCAAGTGGTTTCCTCTTTGAAGTAATCTAATAATTGTGGAAGTGACTTGAATTGCATGGTGGTTTATTTAGATAGTTAAATATACATATTGTCCCATTAACTACCTAATATTATTATGTAAATTATTGTTTTTAAGTGTTTTACATGTTTTAATCCTTGATATTTGGATCCGATTAGTAAAATACTTATCTTTGTATAATTGAAAAACGCCAATGCTACTAACATTGACGCTTTTGTTTTAGTAATCTTTTTGGAGTGTTTAGCTTATAGTTAATGATACTATATCTAATTTAACTTTCAGCTTTAGATATGTTTTTAAAGCCTTTCAGATTACTGTTTTGGGTTGAATAAGGTTTGGAAGCTTATTCAGATGTTCATTTTAACTACACTTAAAAGGTTTGGAAGCTTTTAAGTTTCGATGAGTAATTTGAAAACCCTTTCCCTATTTTATAAGCACCTTGTAGGGTGCTTTTACTTTTTTAAAACTTAATAGTATCCTGTATATTTTTCTTTTTAACTACATACATGTGATCCTTTTTTATATTGCCATCATCATCTAACCATGTCTTACTCCCCCAAACAAAAGACTGATTAGATTTAGCGTATTTAATTGTCGCAATAATACCTTTGTTTCTTGCTTTCCCTAATTCAACCGCTAGTCTCTGGTCTAGTTGCTTCTCACTTCTACTTTTATTAAAAGGCTTTAATACATCTGCTATTTCTGATTTATGTAGAAACCTATTAGCGTCTTTTAAGACTTCTAGTGCTTGAGTTTGAATAGATTTCCCTGCTAGGTTTAATTCCGTCTTATTTGTGTTAGGAGTATATTTTTCATCAGCATCATTAGAGGTGTAATCAAGAGAGTTAAGTTTTTCCTCTATAATACCAAGCCTAGAGATTAGCTTGTCTTTTTCCGCAATTAAGAGTTCGATTAAAATATCCATAATACAGTCTTTATATTGTGTTATTAGTTGTTCTGTTTTTCAACATCTTTCTTTGTCTTTGTAAAAAAGAAGAACATTGCAAAGATATATACTTAAGTAATACTAAATAAGGATAAAGTGGATTATTTTATAAAGTTATTATTATCATGTATCTATTCTTGTTATTTATGTTATATAAATAACTTAAAACCAAATAGTTATCGCATATATTCGTTTATCTTTTTATTTATCAACAATAATGTTGATAACCTCAAAAAATAAATAAACATAAATTTAAAACAAATGGAGTGTTTTTAGAAAATACACATAAGTTACGTTGTTCATATTGTATTTATTTTCATACTACATATAGAGTACTCCAAAAAAATATAGCGAAAGTTAATTAAACAACGTTTGATGTTGTGTTGGCTGACCCACCTTGTGGATAAGGTGGGTTTTCAATTGATTCTATGGTTAAATATTTCTGTTTTCAACACCTTGTCCCAACACGTATATAGATGCCTAGCTATAGGCACCTATATACAATTTTACACCAGAAAGAAAAGTTTGATTTCGCACGTAATATGTGCATTTTTTTTGGAAAGTATTACTTTAAAGATTAGATAGTTTCTAAATCAACTATCCAGAGCTTGATTAAAAGTAATCTTGTATGTAAAAGAGCGTGTAGCATTGTCAATGAATCGTTCTCTTAAGACGTTTTCCAAGACTATACAGTCAAAACTGATGCTTATTATTTTTTCTTATTATCTTTTCGTTTTTTTAAACTAGCTAAGCTTAAAGCTGAAACTCGTTTTTCTTTATTTGGATTAAAATCTAAACCTTTTTTTAATTTTTGATTAAAATCAGACAAAGGTGGAGGAGGTACAGGTAGTGGTGGAGGAGATATAGCCTCTCCATTATTCACGCTTGAAACTACTTTGTCAAAATCTGAAACAAACTCTTTATCTTGTTTTACTCTAAATTTTTTATATTCAATTTCTGCAAATTTCTTTGCAACATCTTTCCTTATTTTTCCTGCATCATCCAATAAATCATAGTCATTAAATTTCAAGAAAGAATCTAATTTATTAGACCATTCAGCCATAGTCATTGTTTTCCCCCTTTTTGCCTGTAATTCTGCAAAATCTAAGTACATATTTACTAAGGTATTAAGTTCGCCAATTTCTTCTTTTTTAAGATAGTTTTTCGCTACAGAAACATCTGTTTTTATTATTTTCCCTCCTTTTTTTTCATTTTTCCAACTTGTTAAACCCATATTAGGCTTTTTAGAATCAGCTCTTAATTTAATAATTTCTGGTGCTGTGTTATAGCAAACTCTAGTTTATTCTGCACGGTTGCAAAAAAAAATCTAGTTATTTCTGATTTTGAGTCATAATCAATAGCAGTTGCATACAAATCAGTTATTTTTTGATAAAACCTTCTTTCGGAAGCTCGTATCTCTCTTACTATCTCGATTAATTCGTCAAAATAGTCTTTGTCAAATAAATTTTTACCCTGTTTTAATCTATCATCATCTATTGCGAATCCTTTAACAAGGTAGTTTTTTAATACACTACTTGCCCATATTCTGAATATTGTGGCTTTTTGGGAACTAATCCTATAACCAACAGAAATAATTGCATCTAAGTTATAAAATTCAATATTTCTTTGAACATTTCTATTTCCTTCTTTTTGAACTGTCAAGATTTCCTTGACAGTTGAAAATTTATTTAATTCACCTTCTTTGAATATATTATTTAAATGTAGGCTTATGTTCTGTTTAGTAGTATCGAAAATTTCAGCCATACTGTTTTGAGAAGCCCAAACAGTTTCATTTTTGTCATCCAAAATCACTTGAATATTGGTTGTACCATTATCCGAAGTATAAAACATAAAGTTTGTATTCTCTAAACTATGCATTAATCAATTCTTTATAAGTCATTCTGTTTTCAGTGTTTTGTAAAAGTAAATTAAATCTTTTAGATTCAGTACTCTGTCTAGAGTTGTATCTAAACACAAACTCGTCAACATACATTTGTAAGTGTTTTTTAGATGTAAAATGATATATTCCAAAGATACCACGCTTTAATAAAGACCAAAACCCTTCTATAGTGTTTGTATGCACTCTATCTTTTACATATTGACGACTACTATGTTTTACTGTTTGGTGGTCGTAAACTCTCTTTAATCTAGCGTAAGAAGTGTATTCATCCGTGTAAACTTTAGCGGTATCTTTTATAGTACTAAGTATTTCACTAGATAAAGTTTCCATTGTTGTATTAGGTACGTGCTTAGCAATTACTTTACCACCACGTTCTACCATTCCAAATACTGGTGCTTTATCGTCACTAGTGCCTTTAGCCTTTTTGTCAACCTGTTTATTTATTGTTCTTGCTGCCTATATAAGTTTCATCTGCTTCAACTTCGTTATTAAGTTTAGTGTCGTCATCAATACCGAAACATTTACGAATCCTAGACAGCATAAACCAAGCTGATTTTTGAGTAATATCTAAATCACGCCCTAATTGTAAAGATGAAATTTCTTTTTTATGAGAAGTAACCAACCAAATAGCAAGAAACCATTTTTGTAAATCAATTTTAGTATTATCAAAAATAGTGTTAGTTTTTACATTGAAGTACTTTCCTGTATTCTTACATTTGTATTTGTTCCCCTTACAGTTATATACCTTAGATTCAGCATCAAAAGGACTTACAACGTTTCCATTCCATCTTAATTGCTCCAAATGGTCTATGCAAGACTGTTGGTCTGGAAAGGCTTTTATTAAGTCTAGGATTGAATTGAAATTTTGGTTAATCATAACTGTATTATTATACAGCTATTGTAATACTTTAATTACACCAGTACAAATATTTCGGTGTAATTAAGTTCTGGCAGGTGAAATCAGAACAATAAAAAAGCCTCTTTTAGAGGCTTATATGGTTAATAAAAAAATTAAATCTTATGTAAAAATTAAATCTCTTTTCATAATGTTAGTTTTAATGACGGGTGTCAAAGTTAATGAATTATATATTAATAGAACGTAATGTATCTTCAATTTAGTATGTTAAAATTTTCCCCTGAGTCAAATTTACCATTACTAATTGCACTAGATGGGTCTTGATATTTTTTAACATGAACTTTTCTTCTTCCGCTTTGTGAATGTGTCGAATCTATTTGTAGGTGCAGCCATTCCTTTTTTCCATTCCACATTTCTTCTAAAGGTTCTAGTATCTTCATTTGAACACAATTATTATAAGTTTCAGTACTTCTTTTACCTTTCCCTGTTAAGAATTTAAATTCAGGTTGGGCAATTTTAAGTCTTTTAGTATTATAATTCTTCGCGCTTCCGTTAAAAAAATCCTCCATTAAAAATAAGTCAATAGAAACATTTTCTATGTCCGCCTTAGTCATGTTAATAAACTTAAACCAATAAATAATTTCAGGTTCTCCTAAATCATTAGTCGTTTGTTGTTTAACAATCTTACTCGCAATTTGAATTTTAGGCTTAAATACCCGTAAAGTCAAAAAAAACAGGCCAGAAGCAATAATTCCCGATAGAATACCTGTTATTGTTGCGATAAGTAAATCATACTCTAAAGACTCCCTGAATACATACTCCACGACTACATCAGTCGTTTGCAGTAAAAATTGTAAATACATTGGCATAGTTTGGTAGTCTTCAAATATATAAAAATTTACTTTTATATAACAATTTTCTTACACTCCAGTGTAAAGTTGTATGTAGTTACCTGTATAATGGCATCTATATACAAAAGAACAAGTTAAATGTTTTGATTCGTTACTTTAGTCCTCAAATAATCTATGCCATATCAAACATTTAGCTATAAAAACCGTTATCACATTTCAACGAAATAATCTTTATAAATAAGATTCTAGTTTTAGTACCAATGACGAACAAATTATATTCCCTCTATTGTTTCTTTTTACTGGTCACCGTTTCGGTATTCTCGAGTTCTGGCACTAGTAATTCTACGATGCTAAATACTCAAAATCTTGTTGTGCAAGAAAGATCGGTTTTGAATATAACCAGCCCTAATGCAAGCACAGTTTGGATGCTTCCTAATACGGTTACTTTAGAATGGTCTACCACAAATATCGGAAGTGAAAAAACAATTCGTTTCTTTTTAATACGAGATGAGATGGTAGTACAGGAACTTGGTATTTTTCCTAATACTGGCTACGCAAGGAATATTAAATTGGCAAAAAATGTAGGAGAAGGAAACCATTATAAAGTAATGGGAATAGAGTTATTCCCAGATGATAAGTATAATATTGCAAAATTTGCTACGCCTTTTTTCTCTATTAAGAAAGAAGTGAAAATTCTTCCTGCTGTTGCAGGGCAAACAAATGCAGCCCAACCAAAGACAACGAAACAAAAAGCGGCAAAGCCAGAGGTAAAGAAGACAACGAAACGAGAGAAAAGGAGGCTAAAGAAAAGCAAGCGAAAGATGACATCCAATCTCGATGTAAAAACAAATCCTATTCCTACAAGTGAAAATGTTGCACCTGTAACAATAAACAGAGAGGAGTTTGCTGGGAGAAATATATCGTATGTAAAAGATTTAGTTTTTAAAAGTACAGAAATAAGCATTTATGTTTGGGATCACGGTAGGCAAGATGGGGATATAGTTTCTATCTACCTTAACGGGAAGCCAGTGTTATCTAAATACTATTTAACGTATTGGAAGAAAGAGATTAAGATTAAAGTAGACCCCAATAAACCTAATGATTTGTTTTTATATGCACATAATCTAGGGGATGCTCCACCAAATACCGTATCTATTAAAATTACGGACGGAAAAACCTCTGAGAATATAATTTTAAATTCCGATTTAAAAAGGTGCGAAGCTGTTCTTATAACTGTAACAGAGTAATTAGGTGTTTTGCTGTATTCTTAACAAAAGAGTGTTTTTTAAGCTTTAGAATGTTTTAGGTGATTTACGATTAAAAACGAAACGAGTAACATCGTGCAGCGTGTTACCCTCCTTGCTCTTAGTTTTACAAACACGCTTTATTTAGGGATTATTTACAATTCTCTTGTTATAAAAAATTACCATTCTTACATAGATATTATTTGTAACCATTGAGATTTCAATATTTCAATCCATTTTTGGTACTTTATATAATTGAGAATTAATCTTATTTACTTTAACCTCATCCATTTTTATTACTGCTCGATCATAAGTCATAAGCCCGTTTACTTCGCCTTCTACGTCAGTTGTCTGTGTGTAGATAGCTGCTGCTAACCCTTTCTTTATCAAAGCAGGAATTTGGTCAACCTGCGGTGATGATACAAATTTGGACGGCACTTATAACCATTCTAATCTTAAAAGCATTAAAAACCCAGGCCAAACACCCTTGGTATTTATCAAATTTAGTAGCATTTATAAGATTAAACCTTTTTGTGAAAGTAGAGCTACATAAATGGCTTGACAATCCATTTGTCAAAGAACAACCACCACCAAACTTATATGTACAAGGGGTTCTTTTTTGAAAATCAATATATTTAGGCCGTAAAACCTGTAAAATGGCTAGATTTTATGTGCCCTGAATTTATTTAGGACAGGATTAATCAGAAATCCTTTTTTCTACTCCAGATAAAGCCGATTCAACTGCAAATGGAACTAATATTTTTCCGTCAAATTGTTTCGGTTTATCAAGATTATTAGAAATGATGGCATAATCCCAAATACCGTTAAGATTCATCCACTTATCACGTTTCATTTGAGGCCTTGGATATTCTGGTAAAACAGATACAGGTTTAACTTCTTTAGCCCAAGAGCTAACGATGTGATTGGTTTTTAGTTCCCAGTCATTTTGTGCAAATAAATCAATAACCGACAATAGTAAGCATACTAAAAATAAGATGTTTTTATTTTTCATGTTTTGTGATTTTTCACAATTATTAGCTGTCATAATGTATTCTTAACAGTTAACACCAATGACACATTATTTAGAATGTCTATTTTACAGATATAAAGACACTTAGTTTTAGGTTTACTCTGGATTCTTAACCTTCCAATACATAATATACCTTGATTCATGTAAACGAAAAAAGGGAATTAATTTTAGGTTATTATATTTATTACCACTGAGATTTTTTACAGAAAATGTTAATGACTTTCCTGGTAAAAGTTTCACTTTTTGCACCAGTTTTTTTGGAAGACTTTCTATAGCAGGCATATCATCTATCGGAAATTTTTCATCACTGGCTACCTGTGCCAAATGACCTCCTTCTGCAAAGAGTCCTTTCATTTTGGTTGTGTCTGTTTTTGCTGCCAAAAGAATAGGACCATGCATAAAGGCATAGTAATCTTTTCCATCGGGTAATTGTTCAACGGTCGTACGCATTGGCAATTGAATTGCTATTTCATCACCATTTTCCCAAACTCTAGATATTTTAATATATCCTTTCGAAATACTAGTTGTTTTTATTTTTTTACCATTAACCAATACTTTCAAAGCTCCCTTTTTTACCCACGAAGGGTGCCTTAGTAATAAAGCAAAAGATTGTTCTTTTTTCGTGTTTATAGTCAACGTAGTGTTTTCTGCATCGGGAAACCCTGTTTGTTGGACCAATTCTATTTCTCTTTCTTTCCATTTCAACTTTGAAGGGATAAATAAATTCACATACAAGTCATTTTTAGAATGAGCATATATCATTTCACCATACTTTGTATGATTTTCTAGGCCTGAGCCCACACAA
>NZ_JADGES010000170.1 GCF_016744255.1 Maribacter sp. | reverse complement strand
AGTAAACCAAGGCAAAAAAAAGTAGTCCTAATGCAACTATTACAGAATCGATTATTTTTGGGTTTAGAACCCTCTCGCCAGCTAAATTGGTTGGTAGAACTTCTTTAAAACCCCATTGCCCTCCAAATGCCCAGTACCAATGTATTCCTGAAAGAATCAGAAAAATAGCAATTAAGAGGAGTGTAAATACAAAGGGCATATCGATTTTTTATTTTGTAAAATGAATTAATTTACGCCTATAGGCTGTTAATAGTTTGGATTTAGTGACAAAGCCCATATATTTTCCTTTTTTAGTTACAGGTAAATTCCAAGCAGCGCTATCTTGAAATTTTCGCATAATATCTGTCATTTTATCCTTGTCTAGGTCTATAACTTCTGGAGCATTGTGCATTACATCACTTACGCGTATTTCATTATATAATGATTGGTTAAACATAATTGCACGAATGTCATCTAATAAAATAATACCTAGAAGTGTATTCTCTTCTTTATCAATGACAGGGAAAATATTTCTATTAGAAATGACTACTGCTTTGTGAACCATATCTCCTAAAGTCATTTCTGGAGATACCTTAATAAAGTTGTTTTCAATTACTTTATCAATATCCATTAAGGATAGAACTGCGTGATCTTTGTCATGTGTTATTAGTTCCCCTTTTCTTCCAAGTTCCATATTGTACACAGAATGTGGATGTACATATTTTGTAATAGAATATGAGATTGCAGCAGTAATCATTAAAGGCACAAAAAGTTCATAACCACCAGTTACTTCGGCAATTAAGAAAATAGCGGTTAAAGGGGCATGAAGTACGCCAGCCATTAAACCAGCCATGCCGACTAAAGTAAAATTACTTTCGGAAACTCTTATTTGAAATAGTCCAATATTATTTATGGTTTTGGCGACACAATTACCCATAATACTACCCATAAAAAGCGTAGGGGCAAATATACCACCAACACCTCCAGCTCCAAAAGTTAATGCACTTGCAATGATTTTAAAGAGTACTAACCCTATTAGTAATAAGACAACTACCCAGACATTGGTTAGCTCTAGGTTAAATATATTGTTTTGTAATACTCTTTCAGGATTACCTTGTACGAGACTATTTATAACGTCGAAACCCTCTCCAAAAAGAGGAGGAATAAAATACACTAATATCCCAATGCCTATTCCGCCAATGGCTAAGCGCTTGATGGGGGAATCAATTTTGTCGAAAAATTTCTGAATTCGATCGTATATTTCTGTAAAATAAATAGAGGTAAGCCCTGTAGCTATTCCAAGTAGAATATAGAAAGGGACATCTCCTATTTTAAAGGTGTCTTCTATCTTAAAAGGAAGTAAAACGTCATCTCCAAAGAAAAAATAAGAGGTTATAATTGCAGAAATAGATGCGAGTAATAATGGTAGCATGGAGGCAATAGTTAAATCTAAGCTAAATACTTCTATGGCAAATATAATTGCGGCAATAGGGGCTTTAAAAATGGAAGACAGAGCGCCTGCTGCTGCACAACCAATAAGTAAATTCCTATGGGATTGGTTCATGTGAAACATTCTAGCGATGTTAGAACTAATAGCAGCTCCTGTAGCCACAGTAGGGCCCTCTAGTCCAACGGAGCCTCCAAAACCAACGGTTAGCGGAGCAGTTAATATGGAACCAAACATTTGATACCGTCGCATTATTCCTTTATGTTTTGCTATAGCAAATAACGTAGACGGAATTCCGTGACTTACCTTAAAACGGATGACATACTTAATCACAAGGTAAACTAGTATGAGCCCAATAATAGGAAATACAAAATAAAAGGCATCGTGGTAATAATTAATAATTTTGCCTTCTAATAAGTGTTGGTAAAAATGCGTTAAATTCTTTAAAATGACAGCGCCTACACCAGAGGTAAAGCCCACTAAAATGCTTAAAAAATATATAAACTGTCTTTCCGAAATATGTTTAGCACGCCAAACCAGAAATTTGGTTAACCAAGATTTTTTTAGTGTAGCCATTGTACAAAAAATCCCGAATTACTTCGGGATTATATATTACGCTTTTAGATTTAATTTTAAAGACAATTCTTTTAATTGATCATCATCAATAGGGGCAGGGGCATCTATCATAACATCTCGTCCGCTATTGTTTTTCGGGAATGCTATAAAATCTCTTATCGTTTCTTGGCCTCCTAGTATAGAAACCAATCTATCTAAACCAAAAGCAATTCCACCATGTGGTGGAGCGCCATATTGAAAAGCATCCATTAAAAAGCCAAATTGTGCTTTTGCTTCTTCAGGAGTAAACCCTAAATGCTTAAACATAGTTGCTTGCATCTCTTTATTATGTATACGAATAGATCCACCGCCGATTTCGTTACCGTTAAGAACCAAATCATAGGCATTTGCTTTTACAGCTCCTGGATTGGTATCTAAAAGTTCTAATTGTCCCGGTTTTGGTGAAGTAAATGGGTGGTGCATAGCATGGTAATTACCCGTTTCTTCATCTAATTCTAGCAATGGAAAATCTATGACCCATAATGGGGCAAATTCATCTGCCTTTCTTAAATTTAAACGTTCCGCCATTTCCATACGTAGTGCGCTTAATTGCCCTCTTGTAGCATTGGTGTCACCAGAAAGAACACATATTAAATCTCCGGCTTTTGCTCCAGTGCCTTTTGCCCAATTGGCTAAGTCGTCTTGGTCGTAAAATTTATCTACGGAAGATTTATAACTACCATCTTCGTTACATTTTACATATACCATTCCTTTAGCTCCTACTTGTGGTCTACGAACCCAGTTTACTAAAGCATCAATTTCTTTACGGGTATAAGATGCTGCACCTGGAATAGCAATACCGACTACTAATTCTGCGGTATTAAAAACACCAAATTCTTTGTTTTGGGCAACAGTGTTTAATTCGCCAAATTCCATTCCAAAACGAATATCTGGTTTGTCGTTACCATATTTTGCCATGG
>NZ_JADGES010000094.1 GCF_016744255.1 Maribacter sp. | reverse complement strand
GCATTTGCAATCGAAATACGGATGTATAGAATACCGTTTATCGGATTTTAAATTAAAAATACCTCCAAAAACACAATAGAGACCTTATGTTTTCAATCTTAAATAAACCACGTAGTCTCTTTTTTTGAATATTACCTCATTATATATCTACTAAAGCAATAAACAAATTATCCGTTAGAAAGTGACATTACATATTTTTTAGGTGTAGTCCCATACTTCTTTTTAAAAGCGGCAATAAAATGACTAGAGGTACTGTAACCAATACGTAAACCTATTTCATTAACATTATGCTGGCCAGATTCTAAAAGACGACGTGCATGTTCCATCTTATAATCGAATAAAAAACTATATACAGAGTCGCCATAAATTTGTTTAAACCCTTCTTTTAATCGTTTTAAACTAATACCCACTTGCTTGGCTAAATCTGGCAAGCTAGGAGGTTCTGCCATTTGGTTAATCATAATTTCTTTAGCCTTACGAATACGCAAAACGTTATCTTCATCTACCAAAAAGGGGCATTGCTCTATATCAGCATCGGTGCTTTTATTAAAATAAAGCGATATTAATTCGTACACCTTACCATTCATATATAATTTTTTTATAGATGGATGCAAGTTGTAATTCATTATCTGACTTAACACTACTGCTATTGCAGGAGACACAGGGTCTTGAGAATAATACTTTTTTTCTTTAAATTCTTGACTTAAAAAAGGGATATAATTGGCTTCACTAGAAAATAAGGAATGGAATTTTTGGATAGTCATTACAACAGATACCAACCACGAATTAGGGTGCAACTCTAAATTCATAGGTAAATCTACTTGGGTATTATATAGCAAAAGAGAATTTTCTTCTGATACGTCTAAAGCATAACGACCCTCATTAAAAACAAACTTAGCATGCCCCTTTAAACAAAAGTGGAATTGAATAAATGTGCTATTAATATCTCGTATAACTTTTTGTACCTCAGCCGAATCGTTCTGTATTTTTAAGACGTAAAAACCCTGTTCTATCAGCACCTCTTTAAAGGAACCTGAAGCGACATTTTCTTCCATAGCAATTCATTTTATATTTTGAATTTTATTTAGAAACATTCTAAATAAAAACATTTCAAAACCTAATAATCATTACTAAATTAGCTGTTTTCTTCGAAAAACTATCGATAAAAGAACAAAAACCCTTAAAACGATATTTAAAGTTCCTCTAGCGTTACTTTTATCCAAACAATGAAATTATTTTTGCGTGCATTCAAAAATTATATGAAGGACTATCACATTTCCAAACATAATTCTTTTTACACCATTGGTCTTAATTATAAAAAGGCTGATGCCGAAATACGTGGAAAGTTTAGTCTAGATGAAACCTCTATTAATCATCTTTTATCAGATGCAAAAAAAGAGGGCATTGATGGTCTTTTAGTAACATCTACCTGTAACCGTACAGAATTACATGGTTTTGCACAACACCCTTTTCAACTTATAAAGCTCCTTTGCGACAATACTAATGGTTCTATAGAAGAGTTCCAAGAGGTAGCATATGTATACAAAAACAACGATGCTATTTCGCATCTTTTTAAAGTAGGCACTGGTTTAGACAGTCAAATACTCGGAGATTTTGAAATTATTAGCCAATTAAAGCAAAGTTTTAATCGTTCTAAAAAGCTCGAAATTGCAAATCCGTTTATAGAACGTTTATGTAACTCGGTTATTCAGGCCAGCAAAAGAATTAAAAACGAAACACAAATATCATCGGGAGCTACTTCTGTAGCATTCGCATCTGTACAATACATTCTAAAAAACGTTCCAGAAGTTTCTCAAAAAAACATTCTTCTTTTTGGTACTGGAAAAATTGGAAGAAACACTTGCGAAAACCTAATAAAACATACTAAAAATCCTAATATTACTTTAATAAACAGAACCAAAGACAAGGCTGAAAAAGTTGCTGGTAAGTTTAATTTAATGGTAAAAGATTATGGTGATTTACAATCTGAAATTAGAACAACAGACGTACTAGTAGTCGCTACTGGCGCCAAACAACCTACAATCTCAAAAGAACTTATATACCCTAAAAAACCACTTTTAATATTAGATTTATCTATTCCAAAAAATGTAGATAGTTCTGTTGCCGAATTAGAAAACGTTACCGTTATTCATTTAGATCATTTATCGCAAATGACCGATGAAACTTTAGAACGTAGAAAACAATTTATTCCACAAGCAGAAGATATTATTGAAGAGGTAAAACAAGACTTCATTCAATGGTTAGAGAGTCGAAAATTTGCTCCTGTAATTAAAGCTTTAAACAAAAAGCTAAAAACAATGAAGGAAGAGGAATTAGATTACCATTCAAAAAAATTGATTGATTTTAATTCCAAACACGCAGATGCTATCTCTAATCGTATCATTCAAAAAATAACAAAACAATTTGCTAATCATTTAAAGGAAACTGGTAATGACGCAGACGACAGTTTAGAACTAATTCAAAAAGTTTTTCAATTACAAGTAAATTTAAATGAGTAATACTATACGTATTGGTACTCGCGATAGTGAATTAGCACTATGGCAGGCAAATTATGTTAAAAGACAATTAGACGCTTTAGGACATAAAACAAAAATCATCGCTGTTAAATCTACCGGAGATATTATTTTAGACAAACCTCTTTACGAGTTAGGTATAACTGGCATTTTTACAAAAACCCTCGATATTGCGATGTTGAGTGGCGATATTGATATTGCAGTACATTCTATGAAAGATGTACCAACTGCATTACCAAAAGGTATTGTACAAGCGGCTGTCCTAAAACGGGCCAATTCTATGGACATTTTGGCTTTTAACGACAATGAAGAGTTCTTAGGTGCTCCAGAAGCTATTATTGCAACTGGTAGTCTTAGAAGAAAAGCACAATGGCTTAACCGATTCCCTACCCATACCGTAGTAGATTTACGAGGTAATGTAAATAGTAGGATGCAAAAATTAGAAAATAGCAACTGGAACGGAGCTATTTTTGCAGCAGCAGGATTAGACCGTATTAATCTTGAAACAGAAAACACGGTTGGACTTACTTGGATGACTCCTGCTCCTGCGCAAGGAGCATTAATGATTGTAGCCAGGGAAGAAAATGAAGAACTAAGAGAAATCTTAGCAGAGCTAAACCATGAAGCCACGGAAACTTGCGTGACTATAGAACGGGAGTTTTTAAGAACTTTAGAAGGTGGTTGTACAGCTCCAATTGGTGCTTTTGCATACATAAACAAGGAGGATGAAGTTGTTTTTAAAGGAGTTTTACTTTCTAAAGACGGCAAACAAAAAATTGAGGTTGCAAAAACTGTAAAACTAGGGAAGCACTTAACACTAGGGGAAGATTGCGCCAATAAAGTATTAGAAAAAGGCGGGAAACGTCTTATGGGGCAACTTAATCATACTCCAATGCCTGCTCAAGTGTATGCAACCAAGAAATTAACAGCAGAACAAGCACAAATGTTCGATTCTTCTGTAAAAGTAGATTCTGAGGATTTTATAAAAATTAACCTCACCAGAATTCCAAGACCAGTACTAAAAGCACCCCATAAAAACGTTATTTTCACTAGTAAAAATGGCATTGAAGCTTTAATACAGAATGTCACTGCAGGTGAATTACAATTTGATAACATCTATTGTGTTGGCCGTAAAACCAAACGCTTAATAGAAAAACGTATCGGCGAAGTAACATTTAGTGCTCCCAACGCAAAAAAACTTGCTGAATATTTAGCAGATAATTTAGAAACCAAAGAAGTTACTTATTTCTGTGGTGATATTCGTCTAGATGAGTTACCTACCCTTCTTGCTGAAAACAATATTGAGGTTACAGAAATTGAGGCCTACAAAACAACATTAGCACCGAGAGAAGTAGAGAAAGACACTAAAGCAATTTTATTCTTTAGTCCATCTGGAGTACAGAGCTACATGCAAATTAACGATACGAATAAGACTGCTTATTGTATTGGAGAAACTACTGCCGAAGAAGCTAGAAAACATTTTACGGAAGTTAAAGTAGCAGATATGCGAACTGTAGAAAGTGTTGTTGCTTTGGCTAATGCCGATTATCAAAAATAAATACGTACCGAAATTAGAAGTATACTATGTTAAAGAATGATCTATTCCTAAAAGCACTAAAAGGAGAAACTGTAGAGAGACCACCTGTATGGATGATGAGGCAAGCCGGTCGTTACCTACCAGAATTTATAGAAATTCGTAAAAAGTATGATTTCTTTACCCGTTGCCAAACTCCAGAGTTAGCATCAGAAATTACCATACAACCTATTCGTAGATATGGTATGGATGCCGCTATTCTTTTTAGTGATATATTGGTTATACCGCAAGCTATGAATATTGAGGTAGAAATGAAACCAAATTTTGGTCCATATTTACCAAACCCTATTCGCAATCAGAAAGATTTAGATAGTGTTATTATTCCGGACATTCAAGATACTTTAGGGTATGTTATGGATGCTATAAAAATGACCAAAGAAAAACTAAATGATGAAGTGCCATTAATTGGTTTTGCTGGTTCTCCATGGACTATATTATGTTATTGCGTACAAGGGCAAGGAAGTAAAAATTTTGATAAAGCAAAAGAACTTTGCTTTACGCAACCTGTGGTAGCACATTCTTTATTACAGAAAATAACAGATACCACAATTGCATATTTAAAAGCAAAAGTAGACGCTGGTGTAGACGCTGTTCAAGTATTCGATTCTTGGGGAGGCATGCTTGCACCAACAGATTACCAAGAGTTCTCTTGGCAATACATTCAACAAATTATTGATGCTTTAAAAGACGAAGCTCCCGTTATCGCTTTTGGTAAAGGTTGTTGGTTTGCGCTTGGCGATATGGCTAAATCTGGTGCAGCTGCACTAGGTATAGATTGGACCTGCTCTCCTCGCAACGCTCGTTACCTAACCGGAGGAAATATTACCCTACAAGGAAACTTTGACCCTTCTAGATTATTATCTCCACCCGCAGAAATAAAGAAGCTAGTTACCCAAATGATTAATGAATTTGGAAAAGACAAATACATTGTAAATCTTGGGCATGGTATTCTACCGAATATTCCATTAGAAAATGCAAAAGCATTTATAGATGCCGTAAAGGAGTATAAGGCGTAATATTCTGGTGCCCGATTATTTCTTATAATATTATATTTACATATGATAAAAAATATTTTAAAAGGCATAAAGTCTTATACCAATTCTTTTAAGCTAATTGCAGAACTTAAACTTTGGAAATATTTTTTCATACCTATTGGTATTAGCGTTGTAACAGCTATATTCATTGGTTTTATTGCTTACTCTCTATCCGACACTATAGGAGCCTTTATTTCCAAAGTATGGATTTGGGATTGGGGCAAAGAAACGTTTAATACTATTAGTAACTTTTTTGGAGGCGCCACAGTTGTCTTACTAGGCCTTGTTCTTTACAAACATATTGTAATGGCATTATCTGCGCCCTTTATGAGTCCTGTTTCTGAAAAAATTGAAGCACATCTTACAGGGAACATAACGCGTAACCATAGAAAAACAACTTTTAGAGAACAACTATGGCGTGGTATACGTATAAACGTAAGAAACCTTTTTAAAGAAATCCTATTTACAATTCCGCTACTATTGCTAAGTTTTATTCCTGTAATCGGTTTTGTTTCCACCATTTTAATATTTCTAGTACAAGCCTATTATGCAGGTTTTGGGAATATGGACTATACTCTAGAACGTCATTTTAAGTATAAAGAAAGTACTCGTTTTGTACATAAGTATCGGGGTTATGCCATAGGTAATGGTATCGTTTTTATGCTATTTCTATTTATCCCCATAATAGGAATCATTTTAGTTTTACCTTTATCGGTAACTGCAGCCTCTAAACAAACCATTGCTATTTTAGAAAAAGAAGGGCAACTAGCTAACGCAAATAAAAAGAATACCATTGACTCTTAATTTTGATTCTTACTATTTAGAACCCATTCAAGAAAAAGATGCTTGGCGTCTTTGCGATTTTGTAGTTTCTAATGAAGAACGACTTAAACGTTTCTTTCCTGGAACTTTAGCATCCAATTTAACTCCAGAACTCGCTACTCTATTTGCAAAAATAAAGGTGAAAGAGTTCTCCGAAAATGAAGAATTTCTATACACCCTAAAGACAAAATTCGACAGAAGTCTAATAGGCATGGTATATCTTAAAGAACTAAATTGGAAGACTAAACAAGGAGAATTGGCTTATTGCATAGGGTATACACACGAAGGCCAAGGAATAATGACCAAAGCGATTAATTCTATTTCGGAATGGGCATTTACAAGCCAGAAGCTGAAAACACTGCAGATAATTGTTCACAAAACAAATCTAAGTAGTACTAGAATAGCTCAAAAATGCGGTTTTACCTGGCAAAAGACTTTACTTAATGCACATACGCCTCCTAATGAAAAACCATTAGACATGGAGCTATATGAACGATATAGGGCTCTGTAATAATGCATATCATAGAAAAATACGATCGCCAATTTGAATACTTTGGCATATTAATTAATCTATTAATAGCATACCAATTTTATGCTATATGGAGTAACCCAAGCATACACGATGCAGGAGTCGTATCTACATTAGCAGCATTAATGGCTTTTGAATTTATTATGGTTCATTCAGGAGTATTCATGGCCATAATGCCTAAAAAAATATCTCTGTACATCTTGTTCCCTGTGTATGGATTATTTGCGTTAGCATTTAATGCAATGACAGAAAGCAACATCATCCTAATCTCTTACCTATTGGTGATTTTTAATCGCATGCGTTTTGCTTTTTCAGATGTTAGTCCCGCTTTAAAAAAACGAGCAATGTTAACATCTGTTCTTGCAGTTTTAGCCTATTTCTTTCTAATTTTTGCAGTAGTGTTCTCCATGGATTTTATTCCATCTTTGGGTTTAAATAAAGATTTTCTAGAAATATCTGGTTACAATGCCGCCAAAACATCTGGCGGTATATTTATAGACACACCACATATAGCCATCTGTTTTGGACTTATCTATTATTGCATTTTAGTATTAATTGAAGTATTATTACTAAAAAGGACGTTTTCTAATACGCCATCACCTATTAATATGACTGACTTATGAAAGATACTTTTTACGCCTATATTAAAACGTTACAAGATACCATTACTTCTAAACTAGAAGAAGTGGACGGCACTGCTACTTTTAAAGAAGACCTTTGGGAAAGGCCAGAAGGTGGTGGTGGAAGAACACGTGTAATAGAAAATGGAGCTGTTTTTGAAAAAGGCGGCGTCAATATCTCAGCAGTACACGGTGCATTACCAGAAAGTATGCAAAACTATTTTGGCGTTAAAGATGCTGATTTTTTCGCTTGCGGATTAAGTTTAGTACTACATCCTAAAAACCCAATGGTTCCCACTGTTCATGCTAATTGGCGGTATTTTGAAATGTATGATAAAGAAGGTAACATTGTAGACCAATGGTTTGGAGGTGGACAAGACCTTACGCCTTATTATTTGTTTGATGAAGATGCTATCCATTTTCATTCTACCTGTAAAACAGCTTGCGATAAACACCATCCATCTTTTCATAAAAAGTATAAAGAACGCTGTGATACCTATTTTTGGAATGCACACCGTAATGAAGCCAGAGGTCTAGGCGGCCTGTTTTTTGATTATTGCAAAGCAACCGATACCATGAGTATGGAAGACTGGTTTAACTTTGTAACGGAAGTAGGAGATAGTTTTTTAGACGCCTATGTACCAATCGTTATAAAAAGAAAAGAACTCACGTATACCAAGGAACAAAGGGATTGGCAAGAAATTAGACGCGGACGCTACGTAGAATTTAATTTGGTACATGACAAAGGAACCTTATTCGGTCTACGTACCAACGGACGCATAGAAAGTATTTTAATGAGTCTTCCTCCACATGTACAATGGCATTATAACCACCATCCGGAAGAAGGAAGCGAAGAAGAAAGATTACTGCAGGTTTTAGAAACTCCAAAAGATTGGGTTTAATTCTCTATTATGGCAAAAACAGGAAAAGCAAAGAACACGGTAAATAAAGCAAAACATACCAAGCTAATGAACCGTAAAAAGAATAAACTTAAAAAAGAACAAGAGACTAGGAAAGAACGCCTAAAAGCTATTGTTAAACTAAGTAAAGAAAAAACACAAGAAAACTAATGGCAAAAAATTGTTTTTGTGGAAGTTTAAAGTCCTTTACAGACTGTTGTGAAAAAATTCATAATGATATTTTACAAGCCAAGACTGCAGAACAATTAATGCGTTCTCGCTATTCCGCTTTTGTAAAAGCTAATGGCGACTATTTAATGCAAAGTCACCATTCTTCTACCCGACCAATTAAAGATAAAAAAGCTATAATCGATTGGGCAAAATCTGTAAGTTGGATTAAATTAGAGGTTTTAGAAACTTCCAATGGCCAAGTAGACGACACGGAAGGAACGGTTTTCTTTAAAGCTTTCTATTACGAAAATGGAAAAGTGAATAGTATTGATGAAAAATCTACTTTTGTAAAAGAAAATAACCATTGGGTATACCTAGGATTAGCTGAATAAAAACATGCAAAGAAAATCGCACATAATATTTCTCTTCATTAACATCATGGTATTAGGACTAACTTCTTGTAGTTCCAAAAAGCATAAAAGCGATATAGACATTACTTTTACGACAGACACCCTTAATGTTGGTTACACCTATTGGTGGCCAGAATCTGGACCCTTTATAGGGGAATGTGGTGAAGAATATGCTTTAGTATTTTTAGGCACCATTAACAATATAGATGAGCCCACCGATACGGCGGGTCCTTTATACAGTTCCCAAGAAGGGATAATACAAATAGAAAATGTATTTAAAATAAAGGATCTTGGCAAGAATAAATATACCAATCAGAATTATTTTAAATCGGACTGTTTCAATAGTCTGGACTTGACCATAGGCGATAAGGTCCTAGTAGTTTGCTATGATTATGAAGATAATTTTAGCATTCCTGGAAATAAATCTATTCTAAAAGTTTCTGGCCTAGATGACCCGATTGTAAAGTCTATTAAAAAATATATTGATAAAGATTTAAATCCGATAAAAATCAGAAAGGACGTGGACTATTGGAAAAAATACGATTTGGACGGTGGACTAAACCGTATCTTAAAGTGCAAACAGGCAAGCTTGCATTCCACAGATTAATCTATCGCCAAATCACCGCTTTTTTGGTAGGCTTTTCCGTTGCATTGGATATATGCAAGATTCTAGCCTTTAAAAGCAACTGCCTACCTTCTAATTGGCGCGTATAAAGAAGTCTTGCTCCACCTACATGGTCTTTCCAAAATTTTAAAAACAAACTAGCTTTCTCCTTTTTATCTCCAAAAATAGTCGGTACTACAAAATAGCTTTCTATTCCCAAGGTTTTTCGTAACCATCCGCTACGCACTAATAAATAACGAGGGTTCTCTATTGGAGCTACTATTTCTTCCAGTGCCTGAATAAAAACGGAGCTCTCATAATCCGAAGCACCCAACAACATACAGGAAACCGTCCCCATAGCATTTAAATCTGCAACAACACGTAATTCCTTTTCATCCGATGTTAGGTAATCTAATTGAGACATCATAGCTACTACTGCACTCCCCATACTTTCCATATCCTTATGTACTTCTCCGTAAGACACATACAACTTAACCGCTTTCCAAGTTTTAATTCCAAATCCCATTACAAATGCTGTAATTAAAGAATATAAAAAGGTGAGCCATCCTTTGGTCAGAATAACATTGGTATTTTTAAGTAAAAATTCGGGAAGAAAAAAAGAGAGTCCAGCAATAATTTCGACAAAGCTGTAAATCACCATATCTCTATAGTGCACGGCTTTCTGTTTTTTATAATTTCTACTTCCCCTAAAATAGTTCTTTAATTCCCATACCAATCCATTACCCGTTTCAATAGCTGCTTTCCAATTGGCGCTAATTCTTGTTCTCTCTGAAGATGCCTGTAATGCAATATTATTAGCATGCTCAATTGCTTCTTTTGTAATTTCCGGAACACTTCCTATTCTATCTATACCATTTTCAATATAAACTGGGGTATTCGTAGAAACACCCATAAAAGCACTAAAGCGCCGAGTTAAGGTTTCATAGTCGCGCCCGCCACTTACCGAAAAAGGCTCCAAACATGCTAAATGCCAAATAATGGCAGTTTTATTTTTATCTCCTTTTAAAGAACGAATGGCTCGTCCCCGCATCTGATTAGAAGAAACAAAAGAGCCAACAAAAGAAGCCAAGATAAGAGTATTTATTGCTGGAGCATCCCAACCCTCTCCTAAAAAGGATTTTGTCCCTATGAGTATATTAATGTAACCCTCTTGAAAGAGTTCCGTAATCATTTCTACTAGAGATATTCCTTTAGAACTGTCACTTCTTACTATTACAAAATCGGAATCTGACTGCAATGCACTACAACTAATTTTTTCCTCAGGGAAAAGTGTTTCCAATGCCAAAATCACTTGCCTACTAAGTATAACGAGACTTCCTGTAAGTATACCGATTGTTTTTTTATCTACTTTAGCAAATCTAAGTCTATGAAATATGGAAAGAACGCCGAGCTTATCTAGTTCATTGACATCATCTTCTTTTGTATTTAAATATTCTTTCCGGATATAATCGGTAAGTATTACGCCGCGTAAATTTTCTCCTAGATCCGTAAAAGAAGTTTCCGCTATGGTAACAATACTATTTAATTTACTTGGACTTGTTGCCAAGGCTCGGTAAAATGCATCGCCACCAACCAAATCGACCCTTTTTGTTTTTAAAACCCCTAATTTCCTTAATTCCTTTTCCCATAGTTTTAAGAAAGGTTCTTGTTCCATTAATTGACTTCTATCTGTAAAAAACAAATGGTTTAATAAAACATTTAGCCAATGATTATTTAAAGGCGGGAATTCTACTTTCTCTGTTCGGCTAAAACCAAGAACTTTTACTTTTTTAAACGGTATCTCTATACCTGTAGATTGTAAGTAAATTAAAAGAGCTGAAAAATACGTGGGATTCTGATAAATATCATCCAAACAATTTTCGGTCTGGCTATAAAATCGGTGGCTAAGTGCAAAATCACGAAAAGCTACATCATTCTGAATATCCTGTAATAATTGCGCTACCTTCCTTCTAAATTCTACTATAAAATTTATGGTAACAGTATCGGGCATGGAATAATGCACATAATCTTGATGCGGACATAAATCTCCTTCTTTAACCAAATCTGGAATAGCAATTTCATCATCCACAGCACCGCATAACTCAAAATACCGCTGTACCTCTGTACTTCCACTATCATACGGAGGTGTAGCTGTTAAAGCAACTATAGTCTGGTTTTGGTCCAACTTTAAAGCATACAAACATTTCCACCATTCATTCTTTAAGTGATGTGCCTCATCTAAAACCAAAGTTTCTATACCTTGTTCTCTAAAAAACGCCAAGAAATCTTCTTTAGACGCTTGTTTTTTATAAAATGCATGTAGTCCCTGATATGTACTAAAAGTAACATCAGAAGGCTTATAAATATCAAAAGAGCACGCTTTAAAGGTGCTTTCTACCGTGAAAAACTCTTGCAATCTACTTTCCCATTGATTTCGTATCGTCAATGTAGGGCTTAAAACCAATGTTTTCTTCCCAATCTGACGAACAATTTCTAATCCTAATAATGTTTTTCCTGAACCAGGAGGGGCTATAACATGTAAATGATTGTCTTTGATGTGCTCTGTAAAATGACTTAAAAATTTGGCCTGATAAGTACGCCAAGGGTATTTAAACCGTAAAGAAGTAAAGCTGGGGATCAAGAAATAATAGTTTTAAGTTATAAAAGTAACAAATGAATGTTTTAAATACCAATTATATTGGTTAACAAGGTATTTCTATAGGGCATTTTCTTTACTTTGTACCTTTAAAACAAATTTTTAGTAAAACAGCTTTATGTATCCATTAATAAGAAACAGAAGATTACGTAGTACCTCTTCTATCCGTAGATTAGTTCGTGAAACCATAATTACTCCTGATGATTTCTTAGTACCTCTATTTGTAGTCGAAGGCAAAGGAGTTAAGAATGAAATTCCGTCTATGCCAGGACAATTTCATTTAAGCTTAGAAAATTTAGAAAAAGAAGTTAAGGAACTTTGGAGTCTAGGTCTTTGTTCTGTTTTACTTTTTGCAAAAGTACCAGACAATTTAAAAGATAACAAAGGGACCGAAGCATTAAACCCAGAAGGATTAATGCAACGTGCCGTTAAAGCAGTAAAAAATGCATGTCCAGAAATGCTTGTCATGACGGATGTTGCTCTAGACCCATTTTCTATTTATGGACATGATGGTATTGTGGAAGACGGACAAATTTTAAATGATGAATCTACTGAAATACTAGCAGAAATGAGTGTTTCCCATGCTGAGGCTGGTGCAGATTTTGTGGCACCCAGTGATATGATGGATGGTAGAATAATGACCATAAGAGAAGCTCTAGAAGATGAAGGATATACAAACACTGGGATTATGAGCTATAGCGCCAAATACGCTAGTGCGTTTTATGGTCCTTTTAGAGATGCATTAGATTCTGCTCCTGTAGATTCTAAGAATATTCCAAAAAATAAAAAAACCTACCAAATGGATTATGCGAATAGATTTGAAGCTATTCGGGAAACTCAAATGGATATAGACGAAGGTGCCGATATTGTAATGGTAAAACCTGGTTTATGCTATTTAGACATTGTTCGCGAAATTAAAAACGAAGTAGATGTACCTGTAGCAGTATACCAAGTTTCTGGGGAATATGCGATGCTTAAGGCTGCTGCAGAAAAGGGATGGTTAGATCATGATGCTGTTATGATGGAGCAATTAATTGCGATTAAAAGAGCAGGGGCAAATATAATAGCCAGTTATTTTGCTAAAGATGTTGCAAAGTTAATAGGATAAAAAACAGAGGTTGCTAATCTTTTAAATACTAACTTTACTATGTTAGGCACACATATATATAAATATATACTTTTTGGTATTTTTTCAATACAGATTACTGCACAAGAAGGAGTTGCGCCAAAATTACAATTACATTCCCTAGATAAATTAAGGTACGGTAGCCCATCCTCTGTTGGTTTAGACTCTATCTATATATCAAAAAAAGTAGATTCTATCTTTACCCTTGGTATTCAACAAAAAGCATTCCCTGGAGCCCAAGTACTAGTTGCTAAAAATAGTACTATTATTTTTCATAGAGCATACGGGTTTCATACCTATGACAGTCTACAAGCTGTTCATTTAGATGACATCTACGATTTAGCTTCGGTGACTAAAATTTTAGGCCCATTACCAGCACTTATGAAGCTCGTTGATGAAGG
>NZ_JADGES010000093.1 GCF_016744255.1 Maribacter sp. | reverse complement strand
ATAATTCATGATCAAGAAAAGAGATCTACAGTTTGGAGATTAGACCCTAAAAAAGCGGGAATGAGTTCTTGTATAGGAGATATTGGTGTACATGCATTTAATCTTGTTGAGTATACTACAGGATTGAAGGTAGATTCTATTTTATCCGATTTTAATTACTTATACGACGACAACCAGATGGATGTAGATGGGACAGTTTTAATACGTATGGACAATCATGTAAAAGGGGTAATACGTTCTAGCCAAGTAGCAACAGGAGAAGAAAATGGATTATCTATTGCTATTTATGGTAAAAAGGCAGCTTTTAAGTGGGAGCAAGAGAATCCTAATTACTTATATAAATTAAGTGATACGGAACCATTGCAAGTGTATAAGCCAGGGCATGTTTATAATTCAGATTTATCTTTAGACGGAACCAAATTACCTCCAGGGCATCCAGAAGGTATTTTCGATTCTATGGCAAATATATATTTAGGAGCTGCTCGTGCCATTCGGGGAGAAAAATATAATGACGGTGAGTTTCCTACTATGTTAGATGGTGTTCGTGGAATGAATTTTATTGAAGCTACCGTAGAATCTCATAAAGCCGAAAATACATGGGTTAAGCTAGAGCCTTAAACCTAAAAAATAATTATAAAACAGAAAGATTTTAGCGTTTAAAGACGAGTTCAAATTCTTGGCAAACAACAATCATACTTTCACTTGGTTTTCGATTAAAAGCTTCGAATTCTCTAGTGTAATATTCCCAATGTACTTTTTTCCAATAGGCTAAAGATTTATCTCCTTCCCCCTCTTTATTAGCATAAGTTTCATCAATACTAAAAAAGGGTTTAAGGGTTACTTTTTTGGTTTCGATTATGCATTGTGCCTCTCCATTCCAATTTGTAACCACAGTGAAATCTCCTATTTTTGGTAATTTTTCATTTTTATTTTGAATGCCAATTAAGGAGTCTGTAGTAGCTTTTTTTATGCCAGATTTAACTAACATAGCACATTCATTGGCATCTTTTTCATTGTCACAAAAATGAGTGGTTTTTGGTGCTTCGTGAAAGGCGTCTTCTAAATGTTTATCCAAATAATCACCCCACATATTTCTTGCTGAAGAATTTTCCATTTACGTTAAACGTGTTTATAGTTTCTAATATTGTTAGTGTATATAGTATTACTTAGCAAGATAATCATTTTAGGAAAATTTACCAGCTTTAAATTCTTTAGCTGCGTGATTAGCTGCTCCGGCTGTAAATACCATATATGTTACCAAAGGGTTTCTTCCTTTAAATGGAGGATTCTTATCTGTAACTTTTAATGATTAGCCTCCTATATGGTGTCCTCTAATCCAATCAAAACGTTTTATTTAAAATAATTCTGATGTTATGCCTATATTTATAACGCATCTAAGTAGATATTATTAATGCGGGAATAAATAATCCTAAATATAATGCATATTCCTAGAATTTGTTTAGTGAAATAACTAAAGCATCACGAAATATCACGAAAATAATAATTACTTAATTAAATTTTTTTAAATGAAAACGATTAAGGGGCCAGCAATTTTTTTGGCGCAATTTGTAGGTAGTAAAGCTCCATTTAATTCGTTAGAGGGAATGTGTAAATGGGCTGCAGATTTAGGATATAAAGGAATACAAATTCCTACTTGGGAGTCTTTCTTAATAGATTTGGATAAAGCTGCTGAAAGCCAAACCTATTGCGATGAGTTAAAAGGAACCATTAATTCTTATGGATTAGAAATAACAGAGCTTTCTACGCATTTACAAGGACAATTGGTAGCTGTTAATCCTGTATATGATACTATGTTTGATGGTTTTGCGCCAGATGCAGTAAAGAATAACCCTAAAGCAAGGAGAGAATGGGCTATAGAAACAGTAAAAAAGGCAGGAACGGCAAGTAGGCGTTTGGGAATTAGTTCGCATGCTACTTTTTCAGGAGCATTGCTTTGGCATACTATGTATCCTTGGCCACAAAGACCTCCGGGATTAGTAGAAATGGGCTTTGGTGAGTTGGCAAAAAGATGGCTGCCTATTCTTAATCATTTTGATGAACAAGGAGTAGATGTTTGCTATGAAATACACCCAGGAGAAGATTTGCATGATGGTATTTCTTTTGAACGTTTTTTAAAGGCAACAAACAACCATAAGCGCGTAAATATGCTATATGATCCTAGTCATTACGTACTACAACATTTAGATTATCTTACTTTTATTGATCATTATCATACTTTTATAAAAGCTTTTCATGTGAAAGATGCAGAGTTCAATCCTACAGGAAAGCAAGGTGTTTATGGAGGTTATACGGATTGGATAGATAGAGCTGGTAGGTTTAGATCTCTAGGAGATGGACAAGTAGATTTTAGGAGTGTATTTTCTAAACTCACACAATATGGATGTGATGTTTGGGCGGTAATGGAATGGGAGTGTTGTATTAAGAGTCCAGAACAAGGTGCTCGAGAAGGAGCTCCTTTTATTCAGAAGCATATTATAGAAGCTACAGAAAAGACATTTGATGATTTTGCAGGAACCGAAATGGATAAAGGAGTATTAAAAAATATTTTAGGAATTTAAAATTCTATTATGAAAAAACTAGTATTGGTATTGTTGGCAGTCTTTTTTGTTATTAGTTGCAAGCAGAAAGAGACCAAAAATAAAGTGGTTATCGAGACAAAAGCAAAAACAATGACTCAAGAAGATTGGGAGGTTCTTTTTGATGGTACTAATTTGGGTAAATGGACGGAGTACTCTAAAAATTCTATTTCTGATAATTGGAAATTAGAAAATGGTGCAATGGTTTTTTATCCGCCAGAGAATAAGCCAGAAGGAGAAAGTTATAATCTAGTTACAAAATCGGAATACACGGATTTTGTTCTTTCTTTAGAATGGCAGATTTCTGAAGGCGGTAATAGTGGTATATTTTGGGGTGTTAAAGAGAAGCAAAGCCTGCCCGAGGCTTACCAAACAGGACCAGAAATTCAGGTTTTAGATAACACAAAACATCCAGATGCTAAAGCAGGAACCACACACCAGGCTGGAGCTTTATATGATATGATTGCTCCATCTAAAGATGTTACAAAAGCGGTCGGAGAATGGAATACTTGCCAGATAACTGTAAACCATAAAACAAATCAGGGCAGTGTAGTTTTAAATGGAGAGACTATAGTGAAATTTTCTGTAAATAATCCAGAATGGGGAGCTATGGTTGCAAAATCTAAATTTGCCGATTGGCCAGAATTTGGAAAATACACTACAGGGAAAATAGGCCTTCAGGATCATGGTGATAAAGTAGCTTATAGGAATATTAAAATAAAAAAATTATAGAATGAAAAATTTTTGGATTACAATTTTCGCTGCTTTCTTGTGTCTTGTTAATGCCTATAGCCAGGAAGAAATGCCGGTAATCGATGTGGAGGTAATAGAGGATTCTGTTTCGTTTGAGAAAGAAGGGAAAGAGCCGACCAAACCCGAGGAAACAGAATTTTATGAGCCAGTCGTTCCTATTGTTAAAAAAGATGAAAACGGAATTCCTAGTGATGCCATTGTTCTTTTTAATGGAGGTAGTTTAGATCAGTGGGAAAATGCAAAAAATCAAACAGAGGCAAAATGGCAATTAAATGTTGATGGGAGTATGACGGTTAAGGATAAAACTGGAGACATACAGACCAAACAAAAATTTGGAGATGTGCAATTGCATATAGAATGGCGTTCCCCTAAAGAAATAGGAGGAAAAGGGCAGCATAGAGCAAACAGCGGCATATTTTTATCAGAAAAATATGAGGTACAAGTTTTAGATAATAATGAGAATTCAACCTATGTAAATGGGCAAGTAGGGTCTATCTACAAACAGCATACGCCCTTAGCAATGGCTTCTGTAGCTAGCGGAGAATGGAATGCTTATGACATTATTTATCACGCGCCAGAGTTCGATGAGGCTGGTTTAAAAATTAAGCCGGGAACTTTAACGGTTATTCATAACGGAATATTAATTCAGGATCATGTAGAAATTAAGGGGACAACGCCTTATATAGGTTGGCCTAAGAACCCACCACATGGTAAAGGTTCTTTGCTATTGCAAGATCATGGAGATAGTAGTAGAGTCAGTTTTAGAAACATCTGGGTGAGGGAGTTGTAGGTGTCCTACATTGATGTTGGTAATTAGAGCAAATGATAGTCTATAAATATAGAGGAGCAAATTTTGAAAGAGATTTAGAATCCCTTGAGAGAAATTCTTACTGGTCACCTAAATTCAAGGATTTAAATGACCCTTGTGAAACATTAATAAATACAGACCCATTTAAGATTCAGTCCAAAGCATTTGCTAAATTATTTGGAAAAGAAAAATCTGAACAATTTTTAGAAGTTGAGAAGGCCCTTCATAATTTATTTGAAGTAAAGAAAAAAGGAATTGGAATATACTCACTCTCTAAAACTTTTAAAGATGAGTTACTCTGGGCTCACTATGCCGATAGTCATAAAGGCTTTTGTGTAGAATATGATTTAGAATTACTGGCGAATAGTTATGAATCATTTGAAACTTTTTCCTTCCCAGTTATTTATACTAAAAAACCACCTGAATATGGAATTAGAGATATAAATAAAACTAAAACTTACCAAATTGTACAAAAGCTCGCAGGTTATAAATCAAAAAGGTGGAGTTATGAACAAGAGTATAGGGTAGTTACAGGTTTCTATGGTGAACATCCATATAATCCAATTTGTCTTAAATCAATTTATTTCGGATTGAATATGAAAGAATTTGAAAAAGAAATAATGACAAAAAGATTAAAGGGCAGAAATATTCAATTTTTTCAAATAGTTCAAAAGCATAATTCATATGACTTTGATGCTGTCAAAGTAAATGATTTAACAAAAGAAAGATATACTTATTTTAAAGAAATCCCAACAGAAATAACCGAACAGAATCCAATTCAGTATAAAATTACCAGCAAGGTTTACATTAGAGAAATAAAAGCAATGGTTGAAATAGAACTGGAATCCAAAATCAATGAGAAACAACTGGAATGGATAGCTCACCTGTTAAGAAATGATATGTTTAGAAAACCAAAAAGACTTTTTATTATGTATTATTTGAAAAGCGATATAGAAAGAGATCCTGCATGGGCGACTACTCATTTTGTAGATTCTGAATTGAAAGTAACAATAAATGATTTTGGACAATAATAACTGCTAAACCAAAATCTTGCGTGTACTTGTAAGTTCGTCAGACTGTTGGCCATATTTTTTAAAAAATAAACCGATTGCCTTTAACTAATCTGCTTTAATTATCTTTGCAGGCAAATAATCTATATATGATTCAATCCATGACTGGGTTTGGAAAGCATGTAATTCAGCTTCCCTCAAAAAAGATAACCGTAGAATTAAAATCCCTTAACAGCAAAAGCTTAGACTTAAATGCAAGAATGCCTTCGGCATATCGAGAAAAGGAGCTAGAATTACGAAAATTAATTGCAAGCTCTTTGGTTCGAGGAAAGGTAGATTTTGGTTTGTATATAGAGAATACTGGTGATAGTACTTCTGCTCAGGTAAATGAGGTTACGGTAAGGCAATACATGGAACAATTAAAATCTATAGCAGATGGCGATGCTATACGCTTGTTGGAAATGGCTCTAAGAATGCCAGATGCTATGAAAACCGATAAGGAAGATATAGATGAAGCGGAGTATAGTTCTATAAAAGAGGCTTTGCTAGAAGCTTTGTCAGAAATTAATAACTTTAGATCAGAAGAAGGTAGTGTTTTAGAGGCAGATTTTAAATTGCGTTTGCAGGCGTTAACAAGTTTGTTAGAAGAGGTAATAAAAATTGACCCAGAAAGGCAGGCAACTATTAGAGAAAGGTTAGAAAAAGCAGTAGCAGATTTAACTGTGGAAGTAGATGCTAACAGGTTCGAGCAAGAACTTATCTATTATCTAGAGAAATATGATATTACAGAGGAGAAGGTTAGGTTAAATAACCATTTGGAATATTTTACAAAAACGCTAAACTCCTCGGATAGTAATGGTAAAAAACTTGCTTTTATTTGCCAAGAAATAGGAAGAGAAATAAATACAATTGGTTCTAAAGCCAATTATGCGCCAATGCAACAAATTGTGGTGCAAATGAAAGATGAGTTAGAAAAGATTAAAGAACAAATGTTGAATGTTTTGTAATGGCAGGAGGTAAATTAATAATATTTTCAGCGCCATCTGGTAGTGGTAAGACTACTATAGTTAGGTATTTATTAGAGCAAGAAGATTTAAATTTAGCCTTTTCAGTTTCTGCGGCTTCAAGACCGCGTCGTGGAAAAGAAAAAAACGGAGAACATTATTATTTCATGTCTGTTTCAGAATTTAAAAATCATATAAAGAAGGATGATTTTTTAGAATGGGAAGAAGTGTATAGAGATAATTTTTATGGCACTTTAAAAACAGAAGTAGAACGTCTTTGGGCAGAAGGAAAAAATGTAATTTTTGATATTGATGTTGTTGGTGGTTTGCGAATTAAGAAAAAATTTCCAAAAGAAACTTTGGCTGTTTTTGTAAAGCCTCCGAGTATAGACGAATTAAAAATTAGGCTAAAGAAGAGAAGCACCGAAAGTGATGATAAAATAAATATGCGAATAGCTAAGGCAGGAGTAGAGCTTGCCACCGCACCGCAATTCGATAAGATTATTAAGAATTACGATTTGGATGTAGCTTTAAAAGAAGCACATGATTTAGTAGCTGAATTTGTAAATTCTTAGGTATAGTAAAAGATAAATGAAAAAAGTAGGACTATATTTTGGCACTTTTAATCCCATACATTTAGGGCATTTGGTAATAGCCAATCATATGGTAGAGTTCTCAGATTTAGATGAGGTTTGGTTTGTGGTAACTCCACAAAGTCCTTTTAAAACAAAAAAGACATTACTAGATAATAACCATAGATACCAAATGGTATCTGAAGCAGTACAAGAATATTCTGCTTTAAAACCAAGTAAAGTAGAATTCGGTTTGCCTCAGCCAAATTATACTATAAATACCTTGGCAGTACTTTCTGAAACGCATGCAAACAAATATGAATTTTCTTTAATAATGGGAGAAGACAATCTAAAGGGATTTCATAAATGGAAAAACTATGAAGTTATTTTAGAAGAGTATAACATTTATATATACCCTAGAGTATCTAGCGGTAGTGTGGACCATCAATTTAAAAATCACCCTAAAATTCATAAAGTAGATGCTCCTATTATGGAAATTTCATCTACTTTTATTCGTAATAATCACAAGCTAGGTAAAAACATAAAGCCCATGCTTCCAGATGTAGTTTGGAAGTACATGGACCAAATGAATTTTTATAGATAAAAGGCAGCCTTTTAAAAAAAAAGACTGCCTTTAATAAACATCAAAACGCAATTTTGTAAAACTGCGTTTTAATGCTTTACATTAAGTGCTGTGTACTTTTTTATTCCGTTTCTTCTAAGAATTTAATGTCACGGGTATTCTTTTGTACTGCAATAGCAGAGAATAAACTTAGTACAAAAGACATTGCGTAAAAACCCTTTTCACTTAATAATAAATCGGCATTCCATAAACCAATAACTAATAGCACAATCGATGTTATGGTGGTAAACCAACTAATACCATAATAGGCATCAGTTACTGGTAGGCCTTCTTTTTTATCGCGCACACTTTTTTGTACGGAAACCACGGAGAATAGACCAAATAATAATATGGTGAAATAATACCCTTTTTCATTAAGAAGCATATCTGCATTCCATAAACCTATACAATAGGAAACCATTCCTAATAATAGGGCGGACCATGAGGCCGATATAAATGCTGATGTTGGTTTTAAATCAAAATCTAATACCTTTTTTTCTTTTTTTAAAGAGGAACTATTTTTCGATTCTGTAAATATTTGATTTTCCATAATATATTTTATTTTGATGTTTATGATGGGACAAAGATGCAAGGACAAAAAGGTAATGGAAACCCATAAATAGTAATATACTTACGATTTAAAATGAGTAGTATTGTTTATATGAACTATAAAATAGTACTTTTACGAGTATATTACTTATGATTTAATGAATGCTATTGTTACTATAATTAAGACATTGACACCAGAGAGGAAGCGCGATTTTGTCCTATGGTTAAAGAATAAGAACCGTAGAGGGGATACTAAAAACCTTCTTTTGTTTAATTTTTTGCTTAAAGAGGAGGTGGATGCGTTAGATGTAAAAATCTATGGTAAACCTGCGAAAAATGCTTTTCATGCCTTATGTAAAAGGCTTCAAGATAGTTTGCTCGATTTTTTGGCGACAAAGAGTTTTGAGAGCGAATCATCCGAAGAACTAAGTGTTCTTAAGTTAATTGTTGCTAGCCGTATTTTTTTGGAACAAAAAGAGTATGTAATCGGTTATAAAACACTTGCTAAAGCGGAGAAGTTGGCAAGTTTTATGGGTCATTATTCTTTGTTGAATGAAATTTATCATACCAAAATTCAGTATGCACATTGTAATACCTCTTTAAACTTAGAAGAGGTATCCAAAATGGCTATGTTAAATATGGAGTCTTTTCAGAAAGACTTTAGATTAAATATGGCATACGCACAGATTAAAGAAAAAATGCTAGCTGCGGATTCTTTAGGTGCTTTAGATGTTATAGTGGAAGAGGCATTTAAAAAGTTTGAGGTTTCTATACATGCATCCTTATCTTATAAATCTTTGTATCAATTAATGAACATAACTTCTATTACTGCAAAATTACAGCGTAATTTTTACAGGGTAACCCCTTTTATTGCTGAGGCTTATACTTTAGTAAGTGGTAAAAGTACATTGGCACATAAACACTTGTATTATCATATAGGAATTTTACAGGTTATGGCGATGGTGAATTTTAGAAATAAAAAGTTCAAGGCTTCTATGTATTTTATAGAAAAAATGGAGGAGCAAATGGAAAATAATAATAGGATGTACTATCGCCGCTTTTTAGGCGATTTAAATACACTTAAAGGTTTAAACTATAATTATACAGGAAACTCTGTAAAAGCGCTGGAGGTTTTGGAAAAAGACAATTCAGGCTCCTTAGATATTCAACTAATAAAGATGATGTGTCTTTTTCAGCAAAAAAGATATAAAGATGCATATCAAATTATAAAACAATTAAATCATAGCGATGTTTGGTATGAAAAAAAAGTAGGTTGGATCTGGGTTTTAAAAAAGAGTATAGTTGAAATATTACTGCTTATAGAGTTAGATCAATTAGACTTGGTTTTATTACGGATTAAAAGTTTTAGAATAAAGTTTAAAGAAAAATTACATCAGATAGAAGAAAGTAGAGTATTAACTTTTTTGCAACTAGCTTTGTTGTATTATGAGAATCCTAAACAGGTTTTTTCGGAACCATTTAAGGAAAAAGTAGAGACTTCTTTTGATTGGAATGCTAATGAGAAAGAAGATATATACGTAATGAGTTTTTATGCGTGGTTAAAATCTAAAATGGAAAATAAAGGGCTATATGAAACTACATTACAATTAGTTTCTAATATTTAATGCTCCTCTAATGGTTTTGCTGTAGTAAGTATGTCTGTTCCTAAATACGTATCATCCTTATTATAGTACCAAGCTCTATTTTTTGGCATCTTAATATTCAGTATTTTTTCTTCCTCCGTTAGTAGGATATACTCTCCATCATTTTTAGACTCATCATGGAAAAATTGATATACCTCCAAAGCATATGTTTTAGGGTCAAAATAAAAATACCAAGTATCTTTTCCTACCTCTTTGTCATAGGTTACCTTAAGAACTAAGTATTCTTTTCCTTTAAAAGGTTTGCGTACGACTATATGATCGATAATAGTCCCTGGGTCTTTTAGTTTCATTGGAAGTCCGTAAAGGTAGGTGTAGTAGTCTTTCATCATTTTGGTACGACTACAACTTATTCGTAGGCTATCTTTTTGGTTTTGAGAAATAGTAGAACTACCATTTAACGTTAGGGTACAATTTTCCTTTTCTAATGTAGATGTAATAGTGTTTTTCCCTTTAGTTACTACAGAGCTAAAATATGTATTGGGTAGGTCTATAGATATTTTACTGTGGCGCTCTCTGTTTTTTGGAGTTTGCATAGTAATGAATAATTGTCCTTTGAAAGTTTCCCAATTATTATGCGGGTCGTGGTGGGTAATAGCTCTGTCTAATAATTGAGTCCCAGTGAGGCTTTGGCAATAAGAGCTTAAAGAGATAATGAAAAAAATAAAAAAAAAGTACCTTGGCATAGTTTAATAAATTCTATGTCAAGATACCTAATATATATTAATTATGTTTTTTATTCTTTGTTTTCTGGAGTGTCTATTGTCGCAGGTTCTACGGAGCTATCGTGTTCGTTGTAATAGAGCTCTAATAAATTCATAGTAGCTGTTATTAAATCTTTTGTTTCTAACAGTAATGAAAAATACAATGTGGTATTTTTTGGACTAGATTCTTCCGTTCTAGTTCTGGCTACTTGTTTCTGTATTTTATCAGAGACTAATGCAAATAGTTTTTGTTTATTATTCAGTATAGCACCAATTTCTTCAAAAGATCTATTTTCGAAAGCTTTTTGCGTACCGTGTAATAAATTCTCTAACTCTATATCAATTTCTTTTAACTCCTTTATTTGATTGTACTTTAATTTTTTATGATTATTGCTAATATGTTTATGTGTAATTTTAGATATGTATTCTAAAGATTGCACCATATCTTGGAGGTATCCTAGAATATTAATGTAAAAGTTACTAGCGCCAACACTGGCGTCATCCAAGTTTTTAATAAAGTAAAAAATATGATCTCTTAAATCATCTATTTCTGCAGACAATTTGAGAACACCTTTTTTGTTTTTCTTTAATTCGTCTAAATCTTGTTTGGCAAGTCCGTTTATGCTTGTAGTGTATATTTTATTACTTCTTTTTACTACACGTGCAATGTTACTAGCGCTTTCTTCAATTACACCCTGTATAGAACTGCTTTCTGCTCTGCTAAGGCTGTCCTCTGCTTTTAGGATTTTAGATTTTTTATTGTAAGATATGTAGTTTCTTGCTAGTAGTAATATTGCAGCGAAAAGCAATATTGCTATTGCGGCACCTTTACCAAAACTAATTATAGTAAGTATTATTCCAGAAGCAATAAAAGCGATAAGAGCGGTTCCAAACCAACCACCAATAACGTTTAATACGCCTGCAACTCTGTAAACAGCGCTTTCTGCTCCCCATGCTCTATCTGCAAGAGATGTTCCCATTGCTACCATAAAAGTTACATAAGTAGTGGATAATGGTAATTTGTAGGATGTTGCTATAGAAATTAAGATACCTGCCACCATAAGGTTTACTGCAGCTCTAACCATATCAAAAGCTGGTAGCTCATGAAATTTATCTTTAGATAATGCTATGGTTGGTTTTTCGAATTGTTTTTCTATTCTGTTTTGTGTGCTTTTAGGTAATATACTAGCAGTAATTTCAGAAGCGCCAACGGCCATACGAACTAAAGCTCTTGATAAAAAATTAGGTTGAAAGCGCTCTTTTGTCTCTCCTTGACTGGATAGGTCTAGAGATGTTTTTACAACCGCTTTGGCTTTGCTAGAGAACCATAGCGTTACTACCATAATCATACCCGCAACAAATAATAAAGCTGTAGGAGTAGGAACTTTAGAGGCTAATATTTCCATGCTAAACTCCGTAGCAGGAACCCCAGAAGCAACCCATGCTTCGTAAGATTGCCAAGCTGCAATTGGAACTCCAATAAAGTTTACTAAATCATTACCAGCAAAGGCAAGAGCTAATGCAAACGTACCTACACCAATAATTAATTTGTAGATGTTAATTTTTGCAACGTTCATTAGTATGTAGGATAGTATAGACCAAAATATGAAGTTTACAAGAACTATAAGAACCCATTTTAGCTCTAAGAAGTCTTTAATAGTTACACCTCCGATTATATCAAAACTTTGTTTAGCATAAGCAGTACCTTTTATACCTTTCATTAGGATAAAGTAGGTAATTGCAGAAAGAGCTACACCGCCAAAAACAGCACCTACCCATTTTGCTTTTTTCTCAAAATCATAAGATAATAATACCCGAGTAATCCATTGTACTAGTGCACCTATTGAAAATGCAACGACGACAGATAATAAGATACCCGATATAATTAAAAGTGCTTTCTCTGTATTTATGTAATTAACAATATCTGTAAATTCACCATTTGCATGGGCAATTTTAATTATTGCCATAGCTACTGCAGCTCCTAGCAACTCAAATACAATAGAAACTGTTGTAGATGTAGGCATTCCTAGGGTGTTAAAGAAATCTAACAGTAATATATCGGTAATCATTACCGCCATAAATATGAACATGATTTCATTAAAGTAGAACTGTCCAGGATTAAAAATACCTTTACGAGCAACTTCCATCATACCACTAGAAAAAATGGCGCCACATGCAATACCAATACTGGCAACAATCATTAAGTTTTTAAATGATATTGCTTTAGATCCAATGGCAGAATTTAAAAAATTCACTGCATCATTACTTACTCCTACCACTAAATCGGCGATAGCTAATACAGCAAGAGCAATAATCATTAATAGGTAAATATTATCCATAATTTAAAAATATAATGTTCGCAAATATCAGTAACAAGTTAATGGCTTATGTTATGTAAATGTTATGTTTTTTAGAAATGTATATCTAGTTGAAGTCTATACATTAACTTATCTGTTCCATTTTCAACAGAAAGATAACTTAAATCTGTTTGTACTTTTAATTTATGCCCAACAATATATTTGGATAAACCTAATGTATATTGTGTTTCAGGGTTTTTTCCAGTAATAACCTCATCTAGATTTATATCTGTATATCTTCCAGATACTTCCCAATTATTTGTAAATAAATAACCAGTCTGCAGGTTTAGACCATTTCCTACTTGCACTTCATCCCCAGTTAAAGAACCGTCTATGTTTTTTGCTATGGCATCATCCGCAGTTCTTTTGACGTATTCTGCCATAAAGGAGAAGCCATTATATTTAAACATAGCATCTAAAAAAAGTGTATTTGTATTGGTGCTATAAAAACCAGCTTCAGAATCATTAACCATATAAGAACCTTGGTTGCTTCTGTTTTTTACGGCATTATTATTAATATCATAGGATCCGCTTAGCATTAATTTTGGTGTTTTTTCTCTTTTTTGGTCACTACCAGTGTAATCTCCTTTGCTTTGGAATGTTCCAAAAGGTAAGAGTTCTAGTCTAGCAGTATATTGGTGCCCTCCTAAATTGCCAGTGGTAATGTTTCTTCCTTCTCCCTGAGAAATGGAGAATTTTTCACGTACTAAAAATGTATCTGTTAAATTAAAATGATGTCTTATCTGAACACCAAAATCTCTATCAATATTAAATCTACTGTTTAAAAGGGAGCGGTCTACTTGCTGTAAATCTCCAGAAGAGATTACGCGCTCTATGTTTCCAGGGAGTTTTGTTTGTCCTGCCCAAAGTTCAAAATTTCCATGAAAATTCCACATCACTACGGCATCTAGTATATATCTAGGAGCG
>NZ_JADGES010000169.1 GCF_016744255.1 Maribacter sp. | reverse complement strand
AGTGCTTTATAACAAAGGTATAATTTTTAGGGTTTTAGAATCTCTTGTTCTGGTAATTGTCTAAAACTTTTTCTATGGTATTTTGTAATACCATATTTTCTAATGGCTTCTCGGTGCTCTTTAGTAGGATAGCCTTTATTTTGTTTCCAATTATACATAGGAAATTCCTCATGTATTTTTTCCATATAATCATCCCTATAAGTCTTTGCGAGTACCGAGGCAGCAGCAATACGCATATATTTACTATCCCCTTTAATTATGCACTCGTGGCTAAAATGTTTGTAAGGTTTAAATTTATTGCCATCTACTATAATAAACTCAGAAAGTGTTTGTAGTTGGTCAATAGATTTATGCATAGCCAGTATAGAGGCATTTAATATATTGATTTCATCTATTTTTGTTGGATATACATGAGCTACAGCATAGGATACGCTAGTGGATTCTAGAATGGGGCGTAATTCCATACGCTTCTTTTCGGATAATTGCTTGGAATCATTTAAGGTTGAATTGGAGAATCCTTGAGGCAGCACTATAGCAGCTGCTGTTACGGGACCTGCTAAACAACCTCTGCCAGCTTCATCTGTCCCAATTTCGTCATAAAATTTATAAATATTGGTAAGCAAAAGAGTTATCTAATTTTAGTGTTATACTATACTAAAGTACTAACAAGAGCTGAATTTTTAGGTGTGTAACTTAATAATTTTAATATGATTTAAAACTTTCACATTTCATTAGGAACAAAAAAATTAACTTTGCAGTTGTAAGTTATACTATGAAATATTTCCTTCTTTTCTTTTTAGTTTGTTCTTTTTCTGTAGTTTCTGCCCAGACAGATTCTATTCCACCTATAAAAAAGAGCGACACTCTCTTAAAAAAAAGGAAACCAAGACCAAAAGGAAGTCCAGCCAAAAAGGAAGGGGACTCAATGGGTATCACAATAAAGGATTATAAAATTATAACTCACGCAAGAGACACCACCTATTTAGATACTACATTAACCATTCGGAAAGAATACAGATATAATTACTTAAGAAAAGATGATTTTGAGCTTATGCCTTTTGCAAATGTAGGGCAGCCCTATAATAAATTAGGAGTTAGTTTTAATAGAGCAACACTGTATCCAAAGTTAGGAGCAAAAGCAAAGCATTTTAATTATGCGGAGGTAGAAGATATACAATACTACAATGTAGCTACTCCAATGACCGATTTATTTTTTAAAACAACTTTTGATCAAGGACAATTGTTAGATGCTATGCTAACTTTTAATACCTCTAGAAGGTTAAATTTCTCTATTGGATTTAAAGGTTTTAGGTCTTTGGGGAAATACCAAATCAATCAGGCACAGTCCGGAAATTTTAAAATGACGACTAACTATGCCTCCGAAGACTATCGTTATATTTTAAGAGCACATATTGCGGCCCAGGATATTAAAACAGAAGAAAATGGAGGTCTTTCACAAGCGGAATTACAATTTGAATCTGGAAATTCAGATTATAGTGATAGAGGTAAGTTAGATGTTTTAATGATAGATGCAAATAATAAAGTACTTGGAAAGCGTTATTTCTTAGATCATAAATATAAATTGATAAGAAAAAGAAAAGACTCTAGTAGAATAGAGAAGACATCTTTAGCAATAGGTCATCAATTTAATTACGAGACAAAGTATTATCAATATGAGCAAACAGAAGGAAACGATTTTTTTGGAGATGCAATATTAAACCCTATTGATGATAAAGCGAACCTTAAGACTATGTTTAATGAGGGTAATGTAGAATTTTATAATGCTACATTAGGAAGATTACAAGGGAACGTAAGTCTTTATAATTATAATTACTACTTTAATAGTTTGTTCATTACCGATACACAAACGATACCATATCAATTAAAAGGAGAAGAAATTAGTTTAGGAGGCAAGTATCAAAAAGAAATAGGTGGTTTTAATATAGATGCAGATGTAAAGTATACTTTGGTAGGAGACTTAACAGGGCAAAGTATAAATGCTACAGCTGGGTACAATATTAATGCAACAAATAACATTGTTTTTGGTTTTCATTCATCGTCTAGAATGCCAGATTATAACTTTCTGTTATATCAGAGTGAATACCTTAATTACAATTGGTATAACGATGATTTTAAAAAAGAAAGGGTTAATAATTTAAATTTCAAATTTACATCTAAGAAATGGGGAGATGTGGAAGCAGATATAACAACCTTAGATAACTATACATTCTTTAAAGTGGATCCAGATGTCACTTTGGTAGAAGGGAAGGAGAATGCAAACATAAAACCATATCAAGAAGAGAAAAGCGTAAACCATTTAAAGATTAAGTACAGTAAAGAAATTAAGGTTGGTAAGTTTGCATTGAACAATACTTTAATGTATCAGAACGTATCTCAATCTAGCGATGTTCTCAATGTTCCTAGTTTAGTAACTAGAAATACAATTTACTTTTCATCCGATGTTTTTAAAAAAGCAATGTTTTTGCAAACAGGAGTTACATTCAAATATTTTAGTTCTTATAATATGGATGCGTATAACCCACTTATGGGAGAGTTTTATATTCAGAATGATGAGAAGCTTGGAGGATACCCATTATTAGATTTTTTTATAAATGCAAAAGTGCAACAAACAAGAATATATCTAAAGGCAGAGCACTTTAATACTTTGTTTGGGGGCTCTAATAATTTTTATTCCGCTCCAAACTATCCATATAGAGACTTTGTTATTCGTTTTGGACTGGTTTGGAACTTCTTTTCTTAGTATAAGATGAATTTGTTACAAAGATCTTTTTGACAACAATGCAACACCTAATTATATATATGAGTATGGTTTTGAGAGATGCTTTAAGGGCAGTACCGAAAAAGTATAAATAGAAATGTGGCTTTTGTGAAACTGTAAGTATCTGTTTAATAGTTGTTTTGGCATTATGTAAAATTTTTCTCAAAAAAAGTATATAAAAGTCATTGTTAGGATAGAAAAGAGGTGTACATTTGCAGCCCGCAAAACAGCAAGCGT
>NZ_JADGES010000092.1 GCF_016744255.1 Maribacter sp. | reverse complement strand
TGTAATTGGTAATGGGGGTAATTTGTTGCTTGATATTGGACCTAAAGCCGATGGAACGATTCCTGATGAACAGGTTCATATTTTAGAAGGACTAGGAAAATGGACTACGAAACATAAAGAAGCAATATATGGGACATTATCAGGTATACCTAAAGAACATTTTTATGGGCCTACGACCTTGTCTAAAGATAAAAAAATTCTCTATTTATTTGTAAAAGGCAACCCCAAAGGAGAAGTTGTAGTCAGAGGATTAAAAAATAAGATTAATCGTATTTGGGTGGTCGGAGAAGGAACTAAACTTTCGCATAAAGTAGTGGGGAAAGTATATTGGAGCCATTATCCAGGTATTACCTATATAAAAGTTCCGGAGAATGTATTAGATAAACAGATGACTGTTATTGCTCTTTTGTTAGATGATGAAGTTAATCTTTATAGGGAAGATGGTGCCGTAATAGAGAGTAATTAGTAGCGTTTTACTTTTTTATATAAAAGAGAGGCTACAGGATATAGGATTATTAATTTTAAAAAAACGTATATGAAAATGCATAAATACATCTTGTTGGCAACATTTTTTTTTATGATATTTTCATGTAAAACAGGCCAGTCTATTAAGCCAGTTGGTCCTTTGCCATCTACAAAACAACTGGCATGGCATGAAATGGAATATTATGCCTTTGTTCATTTTAATATGAACACCTTTACCAATATGGAATGGGGTTTGGGTGGAGAATCTCCAGAGCAGTTTAATCCGTCTGAATTAGATACTAGGCAATGGGCAAGAGTGGTCAAGGAGGCGGGTATGAAAGGTATAATTATTACAGCAAAACACCACGATGGGTTTTGTCTTTGGCCAACCAGTACGACAGAACATTCGGTTAAGAACTCGCCATGGAAAAATGGTAAGGGAGACGTGCTCAAAGATTTATCAAAGGCTTGTAAGGAATACGGTCTTAAATTTGGGGTGTATCTTTCTCCTTGGGATAGAGATCATAAAGATTATGGCAAGCCAGAATATATTACAGATTTTCACAAACAATTAAAAGAGTTACTTACATATTACGGCGATATTTTTGAAGTTTGGTTCGATGGTGCTAATGGAGGTTCTGGTTATTATGGAGGTGCTAATGAAACTAGAAAAATAGACAGTAATACGTATTATGAATGGGAAAAGGTTACTAAAATAGTTAGGAAACTGCAACCCAATGCCGTTATTTTTGGAGATGGAGGGCCAGATGTTCGCTGGGTGGGTAATGAAGAAGGTTGGGCCAATGAGACCAATTGGAGCATAATGCGTAGAGATGAGATTTATCCAGGTTGGCCTAGGTATATAGAATTGCGTTCAGGACATGAAGACGGAACGCATTGGTTGCCAGCAGAAGCAGATGTTTCTATCCGTCCTGGTTGGTATTATCACTCGTCGGAAGACCATCAAGTAAAATCAGTGCCTCAATTATTGGATATATATTATAATTCTGTTGGTAGAAATGCATCCCTTCTACTAAATCTTCCAGTAGATAATCGAGGACTGGTACATGAAACGGATGTGCAGCAATTAATAGCCCTACGTAAACAATTGGACATGGATTTTTCTCATAATTTGGCTAAGGACGTTAAAGTAAGTGCTACCAATGTTAGGGGTAAAAGTTATGAATATAGTGCAGGATTAATAAACGACGAAAAAAAGGAAACATATTGGGCAACCAATGATGGTGTTACCAAAGCATCCATAACTATAGAATTTGATATACCCACAGAAATTAATAGAATCTTGCTTCAAGAGTATATCCCTTTAGGACAACGAGTTCAAAATTTTATTGTAGAAGTCCAAGTAGATGGGCATTGGGAAGAAATAGATAGGCAGACTACTATTGGTTATAAACGTATTTTACGATTTAATACGGTAAAAGCATCCAAAGTCAAAATTCATGTATTGAATGCAAAAGGAGCCATTGCCCTTTCGAATATGGAAATTTATAGAGCTCCAAATTTACTAATAGAACCCCAGATAATTAGAAATAAGAATGGAATGGTAAGCTTATTGGTTCCTGATAAAAATGTAGAAGTCTATTATACGTTAGATGGGCTTTCCCCCTCTATTTCATCCATAAAATATGAAAAACCCTTTTTGGTTAATCAATCAGTAATGGTAAACTGTATGGCTTATGATCCTGAAAAAAAACAGCAGACAGGAACGGTATCAACATATTTTGATGTTTCTAAAAAAGAATGGAAAGTAATAGGGGCTACATCTGGTAATATACAAGATGGGGATAAAATGATTGATGATAATCCGAAGACTTTTTGGGCAACGGATAAAGGAGTTAAAAAGCCGCAAGAGGTTGTTATTGATTTAGGAAAGGAACATCAATTAACAGGATTTACCTATTGGCCAATACAAGAACGCTGGTCTTTTGGAATTATAACCCATTATGAATTCTTGGTAAGTGCTGATAATAGAAGTTGGGAAACAGTAGCACAAGGAGAGTTTGGAAATGTACTTAACAATCCCATAGAACAAAAAGTGAAGTTCAATGCCATAAAAGGACGCTACATAAAACTAAAAGGAATAGAAGTTATGGGAGATGATTTTAGGACTTCCTTTGGAGAAGTTGGAATAATTACATCAAATTAAAGTTATGGATCTACAACTAAAGGATAAAGTAATATTGGTAACCGGAGGGTCTAAAGGCATTGGAAACAGTATATGTAATCTACTGGCAAAAGAAGGAGCAATACCTGTTATTATAGGGAGAAATAAAAAAAATGTTGTAGATGCTGTAAAGGTAATCGAAGATTTCGGAGGTAAAGCTTTTTATGCGTTTGCAGAGCTTACAGATCCTGATCAGTGTAAAGAAGCTGTAAAACAGACCATAGATAAATTTGGAAGAATAGATGGGTTGGTTAACAATGCAGGAGTCAATGATGGTGTAGGCTTGGAGAATGGTAATCATGAAGATTTTGTAGAATCTATAAATCGTAATCTAACCCATTATTATTTAATGGCGCATTACGTACTGCCTGAGCTTAAAAAAAGTAAAGGGGTAATTGTTAACATCGGTTCCAAAACATCTATAACTGGGCAAGGAGGAACTTCGGGTTATGCTGCTGCGAACGGAGGCAGAAATGCATTGACTCGCGAGTGGGCAGTAGAGTTATTACCATACAGTATTAGAGTAAATGCTGTAATAATTGCAGAATGCTATACGCCCTTATATGATAAATGGATAAAAACATTCCAAGATCCGGAAGAAAAATTAAAAGAAATTACAAGTAAAATTCCTTTGGGAAAACGTATGACAGCCGGGGAAGAAATAGCGAATACAGTAATATTTTTACTGTCACCAAAATCTAGTCATACTACAGGACAATTAATTTTTGTAGATGGCGGATATACCCATTTAGACAGGGCTTTGTAGTGTTAATAGTTTTATAGAGATATTTTTGAAATCATTTTACACCATTAATCATTCTGTCACTTGCAAAGTGTACGACAAATAGAAATGTTGATTTTTTTTAATGGATAAAAGGAAAAAGGAAAGAGTTCTTTTGTGTTTTACGGGAGTGGTTTAGTTAGGCTAAAGATCTATAGAGATTGTGTAAGACAATCAGTATAAATATGTAAGCAAATGAAAAAATATTGTTTTGCACTCGATTTAATCGAAGATAAAAAGCGGATAAAAGAATATATAGCATATCATAAGAATGTTTGGCCAGAGATTATAGAAAGTATAAAAGAAGCCGGAATTTTAGATATGGAGATATATCATTTTGGGAATAGATTGTTTATGATTATGGAAGTAGATAAGTCTTTTTCTTTTGAAAGAAAATCACTTATGGATGCTAAAAATTCCAAAGTTCAAGAATGGGAAAAACTCATGTGGAATTACCAACAGGCTTTACCTATGGCTAAGCCAGGAGAAAAATGGATGTTGCTGGAAAATATATTCAAGTTATAAAAAACGAGAAAAGAATTTGTGAAAGTAAAAATATGAAGGAAATAAAATTTAACTCAAAATACCCGTCTATCGAAGATTTAAGAGAGCGGGCTAAAAAACGAATACCAAAATTTGCTTTTGAATATTTAGATGGAGGGTGTAATGAAGATGTAAACTTACATAAAAATACGGCCGAGATTCGGGAAGTAGAATTATTGCCTTATTATTTAAGCAAGCATACGGCCTCTACAATGAAAACAGAATTGTTTGGCCATACGTATGATGCTCCTTTTGGTATAGCTCCCGTAGGCTTACAAGGCCTAATGTGGCCAAATTCTCCAGAAATTTTGGCTAAAGCTGCTTTTGAGCATAATGTGCCTTTTGTATTAAGCACGGTAACCACTAGTAGTATTGAACGTATAGCAGAAATAACGGAAGGACAAGCATGGTTTCAGTTATACCATCCTGCGGAGAATAAACTTAGAGATGATATTCTAAAAAGAGCGGAAGCTGTAGAATGTCCAGTTTTGGTAATTCTTTGTGATGTTCCCACATTTGGATTTCGTCCTAGGGATATTAGGAATGGATTGGCAATGCCACCAAAAATGTCGGCTAAAAATATACTTCAGGTATTGGGAAAACCAAATTGGGCTATGCAAACACTTCTTCATGGGCAGCCAAATTTTGAAACACTAAAACCTTATATGCCTAAAAATTTAGATTTAAAACAATTAGGAAAGTTTATGGATCAAACTTTTTCGGGAAGGTTAAATGAAGAAAAAATAGCCCCTATCCGAGATATGTGGAAAGGTAAAATAGTACTCAAAGGCGTAGCCAATGAAGCAGATGCGGAAAAGGCGATTAAACTTGGTTTGGATGGTATTATTGTGTCTAACCATGGAGGAAGGCAATTAGACGCAGGAGAATCTACTATTAGGCCTTTAACGAGAATAGCAAAAGGTTATGGAGATAAGATAAAAGTAATGATGGATAGTGGTTTACGCTCTGGGCCAGATATTGCCAGAACTTTAGCCAGTGGGGCAGATTTTACATTTATGGGGCGTTCGTTTATGTATGGAGTATCTGCTATGGGCTCTAAAGGAGGAGATCATACTATTTCATTATTAAAAATACAATTACAGCAAATTATGGAGCAGATTTGCTGTGAAGATGTAATCGATTTTCCTAACCATTTAATATCTAAAGAATAAATTTCTTGAGCAGGATATCTATTTTTGTATATAAAGGTGATTAGTTTTGTCTATAAATGTAAAAGAAAATATTAATCTAGATACAAGTCTACCAATCCTTCTGGAGTAGAAACATAGATGGTTTTTTCTTTTCTATCTAATTTGGTAATAAGCTCATCTCTAACAGGGATGAGTATTTGTTTATCTCCTTTTTCAATTTCAAATAAGGCCTGCGAAGTGGTGTCATTCACTCCTGTTATAATACCTATATTTCCATGTACATCATCTATAACGGTATATCCAATTATTTCATGATAGTAAAATTGAGTACCAGTAAGTTTTGGTAAAAAGGATAAAGGAAGATATAATAGAGAACCCATGATGCGATCGGCATCGGACTCTGTTTTTACCTCTTCAAAATCTATACGTAAAAGGGTAGATTTATGTAAGCGACATTTGTCAATAAAAAATGGAACCAGATTGTTTCCTAGAGAAACAAATACTGATTCCATGTTTTCGTAAATTTCAGGGGAGTCTGTATCTATTTTAACTAGTACTTCTCCCTTGAAACTATATTTAGAGACGATTTTGCCTAAGTAGAAACATTCTTCCTTTTGCATCGTCAATAGTATCTATTCTTCTTCCGAAGATGCAGTAGCATCCTCAGCATCAGCAGCAACTTCTTCAACATCTGGTAAAGCAGCAGCGGCAGCTTCAGCAGCACGCTTTTCATTTACTTCTTTCTCAGCAGCTAATGCTTTTGCTCTTTCGTCAGCTTTAACTTTGTCTAATCCACTAACTTTATCCGCAACAGATTGTTCTTTTTCAGTTAACCAAGCAGCAAATTTTTCTTCTGCTTGCTCTTCTGTTAAAGCGCCTTTACGAACACCTCCTAAAAGGTGGTGCTTTAGCATAACACCTCTGTGAGATAAAATTGCTCTTGCAGTATCTGTTGGTTGTGCACCATTCTGTAACCACTTTACAGTGTTGTCTAATTTAAGCTCAATAGTAGCAGGGTTAGTATTAGGATTGTATATTCCTAATTTTTCTAAGAATTTACCATCTCTTTTTGCTCTTGCATCTGCAGCAACAACCCAATAGAATGGTTTTCCTTTTTTACCGTGTCTTTGTAATCTAATTTTTACTGGCATATCACATTAATTTGTAGGGTGCCCGACCCTTGGTTATTAATACATTCCTGCAAGGGCAGGAATCTTTTTCCTTGTTAAAGGGCTGCAAATATACGTCTTCCTAGTAAATAAAAAAATATTTATTAATTTTTAGATAAATATACTACGTCATTTTTTTAAGTATGTTTGTGGTTCTTGTTACTCGCAATTAATGAAGGGTCTATCATCTTCTGCTAAATAGAAGTCAATGTTTAGTGCGTTTTTATTGTTCATATTTATAAAATCAGTTTCAACTATTTTATAGCCAATGCCTGATGTTTTGATGAATAAAGCTTCGTTGCTAAAATCTTTTAATTTAAAAGAAAATTCACCATTCGGAGTAGTTTGAGTTTTTATGCACCCAATGGTTAATTCAATACCACCTAATAATTCATTGGTTTTAATGTCAAATACTCTTCCTGTGATATTTTTCTCTGGTAGATTAAGATTAGTGGTTAAGTTTAATAAATACCCACCTTTGTTTGATGTTGGAATCAATTTTCTTTTAGTGGTAGAACAGCTTATTAAAAGTAGTATTTGTATAAAAATTAATAATTTTTTTGAATATACCATAATATAGAGTTGGGAAATTAAACTCTTTAGTTAGTAGATATTGAAATTTTAATTGTTTTTTACCTCGGTACTTTATTGTTTGGGTTAATTTTTTATTTCATCTATCCATTTAACTAAATACCTACACCATTTAGTGGAGTTTTCTTTTTCATAGACATAAATTTTATTAAATATATCGTCTTTGGAAATTATTTTAATTATACCTTTTTTTTCTCCTTCGTCAATATATTTTTGTCGTAAATCATTTTCCATTTTCGTAATATCAGTTATTGATTGGAAATTTATTTCATTTATTTGGGAACTAGAGATTTTCAATCCTTTTCCCATAGATATGAAGTGTTCATTTGATATTATAAAATTTACCGACCCTTGGGAATCATAATATTTTTTATCTAGATTATTATCTATTGTGAATTTTAAATGAACAACTTCTGTTTTTTGAATATTTTGAGAATAAAACCCAAAATATAATAGCGGAATTAAAAGTATAAGTTTCATGATTTTTTATTTACATTCTTTGTTCCCATTAGATTTATGTGATCTGATAGTCTTTTTTACTCTTTCTTTTTCAGAGGAAGATAAATTCTCCCATGCAATTGTATCTTGCAGACCTTCCCAAGCTAAATCATTATAAAATGGATTAGTATTTTGGTTATTATCATATGCTTTTAGTATGTCAGCTATAGTTTGTCTGTAATGTTGCGCCATTTGCTGATGTTGCCAATTTTTGACATGACGTCTGTAATAATCATAAATTCCTGGAAAATCATTTTGAGATATTAATCCCCCCACTGACCTAACTTTTCTATATAATTCGGCATGTATTATTTCATGAGATAATGTTCTTGCTATCCCTAGTGTGGTTCTATCATTAAGAGTATTGCTGTTAATTTTAATTTCAATATGATTTGTTCCTGAGTTATTTGTAACAGCATTTGTTGAATTGTCTAAGTTTGTTGACATTGAAAATTTTAAATGTGCCACAGGGAAATCTCCATCAAATTTTTTGATAGCATTTTTAAGCCCCCAATCCTCATTTTTCATTTTATCAAAAACGCATTTAGCCTTATCTTTTAGTTCATCTATTATTTTATCATCAAATTCTCTAATAGCTTTATTTCTATAATAATTTGCATAAGCATGCCCCATAGAGGAATAATTATTTAGAGAATTACTCCATGAATAACGGTTATTTAACAATCCATCATTATAGCTATGCCAAGAAGAAGGGTTGTTGGTAACAACTACTTCCTCTAAGTTAATCTGACAAGGTGGATTTGGGTAGCCACAAGGGCCTGAGGAACTGATATTTGGTTTATTATATGCACCTATTATATTACTATTTTCAATCTTGAATCCACTAAGAACAATACCATATAAATTTGTTGTTACAATAGATCCAGTAAAGGAAATTTTAGCTGTTTCATTTATACTTCCCTTATTTGTGGGTTTTTTCTCTGGTATATGGTGAAAAAGAACAGTTTGTAATTCTCCATCAATTTCTATTTGTAATACTTGTGTTTCTACGTTATCAAATTTAGTCGTAGCATCTGCTATATTTAATTTAGCCTCGGTATTGCTTAAATCAACTTGATTTAAAGATTCTACATCAATTTTTAAGTCAATACCGTTTTTATCGGTACCTTTATTTAATTTATTAGCTAGGTTTAATGTGTTAAAATAATCAATAGTGTTTTTCAGAGGAACAGTACTTAAACCATCTTCTTGGAGATTGATTTTCTCAATAAGAGTATTGTCTTCTTTAATTTCATGGCTACAATTAAATAAGAATAGAGTAACCATTGCAATGGTTAAAATTCTAAAAAAGTGTTTTTTTGTCTTCATTTGGTTAAAGTTTAAAGTTAATAAAAATACTTGTTTTTTAAAAAAGTAAGATATTACTGCAATTTTCAAAAAAAACAGACAAAACAAAGTGGATGGCGAGGGAAATTCCCTCTATTTTTAGCAAATATTTGAAATTACTGTATTTTATTAGTGGTTTCATTTATTGAAAAAACAAAAACTACCGGTTATTATATGTTTTTTATAAATCCGTTAATAACTACTGTTGCCTTTCTGTAATATGAAAGCCAACTTTGGCTATTTTTATCTCCTTATTTTTTCTTGAAAGAACTTCTTTATGTATCTTATTTTTGACACTGAAACTACCGGATTACCTAAGCGCTGGAATGCGCCTATTACAGATACGGACAACTGGCCTCGCTGTATACAAATAGCTTGGCAGTTGCATGATGAGATGGGGAATTTGGTGGAGAGTCAAGATTATTTGGTACGGCCAGATGGGTTTAATATTCCCTATGATGCCGAACAAATACACGGAATATCTACAGAGCTAGCTGCGCAAGATGGTATTTCTCTTGCAGAGGTTCTAGAGAAATTTAACATCGCAATGTCTAAAACAAAGTTTATTGTTGGACAGAATGTTAAATTCGATTTAAATATAATGGGAGCAGAATTCCATCGGTTGGCTGTGGAAAATCCCTTACAAGAATTACCTGTTTTAGATACCTGTACCGAGCATACAGCTAAACTTTGCCAGATACCTGGTGGACGTGGGGGAAAATTTAAATTGCCAACACTAACAGAATTACACCAATTTCTATTTGGAAAGCCTTTTGGAGAAGCGCATAATGCTACTGCAGATGTGGAGGCAACTACGCGTTGTTTTTTAGAGCTTATTCGTAAGCAACAATACACCAAGGAGCAGTTAGATGTACAGCCCGATTATTTTAAGAATTTTAATGAGGTAAACCCTCAAGAGATTCAATTAATTGGTCTTAAGCACATCAATCTAAAAAAAGCATCTAAAAAAATAGCAGATGCACTTTGGGAAAAAGATACGGGTGGCGTTTCACAGGACGAAATAAATAAAAATTTAGCCTCTTTAGAGACTGCAGAATTTGTGCATTTGCATAATCATACGCAATTCTCGATACTACAATCTACTATTAGTGTTCCAAATTTAATACAAGCAGCAGCAAAAAATAATATGTCTGCCGTAGCTATGACGGATCATGCAAATATGATGGGGGCTTTTCATTTTGTTAATGGTGTAATTAACCACAATAAAGGAGTAAAATCACGTAATGATGCCAATGAAATACGATATGAAGCTACGCAGGAAGGTCGTTTAGAAGAAGGAGAAGAGCCTTTGCATGAGTTTGTGCCTGAAAAAGAAATAACTCCAATTTTAGGTTGCGAGTTTCAGGTTTGTGAGGATCATAAGGATAAAACGCAAAAGGATAATGGGTATCAAATTGTACTAATAGCTAAAAATAAAAATGGCTATCATAATCTGGCAAAAATGTCTTCCATTGCCTTTGTAGATGGTAAATATTACGTTCCAAGGATAGATAAAAAAGTAGTAGAGCAGTACAAGGAAGATGTCATTGTATTAACAGGAAACTTGTATGGAGAAGTTCCAAGTAAGGTTCTAAATGTTGGTGAGAACCAGGCAGAAGAAGCTTTAATTTGGTGGAAAAACACCTTTGGAGACGACTTGTATATAGAATTAATGCGTCACGGCCAAGAGGATGAAGATCGTGTAAATCAAGTATTAATTCGGTTTGCTAAAGAGCATAACGTTAAGTTGGTTGCTTCCAATAATACCTATTACGCAGAAAAAGAAAATGCGCATGCACATGATATTTTATTGTGTGTAAAAGACGGTGAAAAACAAGCAACGCCTATAGGTCGTGGTCGCGGTTATCGTTATGGATTGCCAAATCAGGAATATTATTTTAAGACTTCTGCAGAAATGAAGGAGATTTTTAAAGATATTCCAGAGGCTATAATCAACATACAAGAGGTAATAGACAAAGTAGAAACATATACGCTGGCGCGCGATGTATTATTACCTGCTTTTGATATTCCAGAAGAGTTTGCTTTTGCCGAGGATAAACTAGACGGCGGTAAACGTGGAGAGAATAAGTTTTTAAGGCATTTAACGTATGAAGGTGCTAAAATTAGATATGGAGACATTACTCCAGAGATTGATGAGCGATTAGATTTTGAACTTCAGGTAATTGAGAAAACAGGATATCCTGGTTATTTCTTAATTGTAGAAGATTTTATACGTGCCGCTCGTAAAATGGATGTGTCTGTTGGGCCAGGTCGTGGTTCCGCAGCAGGTTCTGCGGTTGCCTATTGTCTTTGGATTACTAATTTAGACCCTATTAAGTACGACTTGCTTTTTGAGCGTTTCTTAAATCCGGATCGTGTGTCCATGCCCGATATCGATATCGATTTTGATGACGAAGGACGTGGTCGTGTAATGGATTATGTAATTGATAAATATGGAGCCAACCAAGTGGCGCAGATTATCACTTACGGTACTATGGCGGCAAAATCATCTATTAGAGATACGGCAAGAGCATTAGATCTTCCATTGATGGATTCGGATCGTATGGCGAAGCTTATTCCCAATATGTCTAAGCTTAAAAAGATAATTGGCGTTGATGAGGCTACTCTTAAAAAGAAATTCAATAGCGAGGAACTTATAAAAGTAAATGAGCTTATAGCTATTTCGGAAGGGGATGGGCTGGAGTCCGAAACCTTAAATCAGGCTTATATTTTAGAAGGTTCTGTTCGTAACACAGGAATACATGCCTGTGGTGTAATTATTACACCAGATGATATTACCAAGTTTGTTCCAGTAGCACTTGCTAAGGATTCTGAAATGTATTGTACCCAGTTTGATAATTCGGTAGTGGAAGATGCGGGCTTACTAAAAATGGATTTCTTAGGGTTAAAAACATTGACCTTAATTAAGGATACCGTTAAGATTGTAAAGGCCAAACATGGTGTTGTGTTAGATCCAGAAAATTTTCCGCTAGATGATGTAAAAACATACGAGCTTTTCCAAAGAGGGGAAACGGTAGGGGTGTTTCAATATGAATCTCCTGGAATGCAAAAACACATGAGGTCCCTAAAACCTACAGTTTTTGCAGATTTAATTGCAATGAATGCCTTGTATCGTCCTGGGCCAATGGAATATATTCCAAGTTTTATTGCTCGTAAACACGGTACGGAAGAAATTATTTACGATGTAGATGCTTGTGAAGAGTACTTAGCAGAGACTTATGGAATTACCGTATACCAAGAGCAAGTAATGCTCCTTTCGCAAAAACTAGCGAATTTTACCAAGGGTGAGGCCGATGTTTTGCGTAAGGCAATGGGAAAAAAGCAAAAGCATGTACTAGATAAAATGAAGCCTAAGTTCATTGAACAGGCATCAGTAAAAGGGCATGCGGCAGATAAATTAGAGAAAATTTGGAAAGATTGGGAAGCATTTGCAGCCTATGCCTTTAACAAATCGCACTCTACTTGTTATGCTTGGATTGCGTACCAAACTGCTTATTGCAAGGCACATTACCCTGCAGAATATATGGCAGCGGTACTATCTAATAATATGAATGATATTAAGCAGGTTACTTTCTTTATGGAAGAATGTAAGCGTATGGGCTTAGATGTACTTGGGCCAGATGTAAACGAATCGTACTACAAATTTGCGGTTAATGATGCTGGAGCAGTACGTTTTGGAATGGGAGCAGTAAAAGGAGTAGGTAAAGGAGCGGTAGAAACCATAGTAGAGAATAGAAAAGAAGAAGGGCCTTATAAATCGGTTTTCGATATGGCAAAACGTATCGATTTAAGAGCATCTAATAAGAAAGCTTTTGAAAGTTTGGCGGTTGCTGGTGGTTTCGATTCTTTTGGAACAACCCATAGAGCGCAATATTTCCATACCGAAGGAGATGGGGTTACTTTCTTAGAAAAGATTGTAAAATCGGGTTCTAAATATCAAGAAAATCAGAATTCTTCGCAGATGGATATGTTTGGGGGAATGAGTGAAGCCGAAATTCCAGAGCCTATTATACCACCTTGTGAAGAGTGGGGAACTATGGAAAAATTACGCCGAGAAAAAGAAGTGGTGGGTATTTACATATCGGGTCACCCATTAGATGATTTTAAATCGGAGATAAAAGCCTTTACCAATGGTACTATTTCTTGTTTTACAGATTTGCCTGCTTATGTAAACAGAGAAGTTTCTTTTGCAGGAGTTATAACAGATGTGCAGCATAGAGTCTCTAAAAACGGCAAGGGATGGGCTATGTTTACCATGGAAGATTATATGGATACTTTTGAATTTCGAATTTTTGGGGAGGAGTATTTAAAGTTTAGACACTTCTTAATGATTAGCTCTTTTGCCTATGTAAAAATCTTTGTAAAAGATGGGTGGACCAATAGAGATACTGGTAAAAAAGGAGACCCAAGAATGCAATTTAATAGCTTTATGTTGCTGCAAGAAGTAATGGAAAGCTTTGCGAAAAAATTGACCATAAATTTAGATGTAGCGCAATTAAAGGAAGAAAATGTAGTACAATTAAAAGATACAATTAGCTCTTTCTCAGGTACGCAGTCTTTGAATTTTGTAGTTTATGAAATGGAAGAGAAGATTAAAGTTAGTTTAGTGCCCAGAAAACAGAAAGTTCAAATAACACCAGAATTACTTGCCGCATTAGAAGAGCAAGAAGTAAAATATAAAATTAATTAAGACTATAAATTTTGCTAATATCGCAATAGGAAAAAGGTATATTACGTTAGTAAGGAAGTGGGCTATAATTTGACTAAATTTGTGTAATATTTATAAAATAAAAAAACATGGCATTAGAAATAACAGATGCTACTTTTGATGAAGTAGTTTTGAAAAGTGATAAACCAGTAGTAGTAGATTTTTGGGCAGCATGGTGTGGACCTTGTAGAATGGTAGGCCCTATCATCGATGAGGTAAGTACAGAATACGACGGTAAAGCCGTTGTTGGTAAGGTAGATGTAGATGCTAATCAGGAATTTGCCGCCAAATATGG
>NZ_JADGES010000091.1 GCF_016744255.1 Maribacter sp. | reverse complement strand
CCCTGTTTTCTGTATAGATTATCTGTAGCTTGCAATAGCTTTTTCTTTAGGCTTTCATCCAGTGTTGGGTGCGAATTGGTATAATCTTCGACCATAAGATACGCCTCTTTTGAAGTATACCTGCCTATTGTACTATTTAACCATCCTAGGGGAAAAAAAATATCCCCTGTTTCCTGGATTTCTTCAAGAAGTTCTAGACTCATTCCTACACTTTTTATTCCTTCGTTTTGTTGTAACGGATGATGAATATATGAGCAAGCTATTTGTACCCAATTTTCTTTTTCTCTGTTCTTAGGATTTTTAAATGATTTAAAATAAGCGGTTCTTATTGCTGGATCAGAATCTAATGCAGGTTCTAAAAAATCAAAACGTTTTATTTTATCAGGATTGGTAAGCTCTGATTTGGATTTTGCTAATATCTCTTTCGCTTTAGGATGGCCGAATAATGCTAATTGCTGCGCCAAATTGGTGTAATTATCTTTGTTTAAAATAAGATTGTCTATTGTTTCTTCTTTATTCCAAATCTTATATAATCTCCCGATTCCAGACTTAGAATGTGCAACAGATTTATAAGTTGCAAAGAGCGATTTTTTAATGTCTTTTGACTCGGATTTTTGCAGTCTTTTATAGATTATTTTTTCTAATTCGAGTTGGTGTGTAAAGCGTTGTTCCTGTGTAAATGAATTCCAATAAAGATTCGTTAATTGTCTAGAGATCATTTTTAATATTAGTTCATTAGGCTCTGTCTCTAATCCTATTTTAAGATTCTCAAAGGCGATAGTATTATTAAGTGTTCCGTTAAGCGTGTTTTCATAGATGTTTAGATAGGAATGAGCTCTCGATATTTCTTCTTTTATGGAAGAGGTTTGTGTTATAGCTGCCTTACTAACAGGAAATACACCATATCCATACCCATTGCTATTATATAGTATGTATAGAGGCTTAGATGCTCCAATGGCCTGAGTTATTTCGATGCTTTTTGCATTACTTAGCACTGGAATTGTGACGATTTTATCTAGGTATACGAGACTAATCTCAAAAGATTGAGGCCAAAACTTTGATGAACCATCTTCTGCTTTTTGAGTAAGCGTAAAATGTTTAATTTTATTAGCATCATCTAATTGAATATCTTCAGAAAATACAGGTCTTCCTTTAGAGTTAACCCATACATCACTCCAATTTTTTAAATCAAGATTTGATTTTTTATCAAGAATAGTTATTAGTGCATTCCAGTCTGCATTACTATTTGCATAGGTGGTAATATATTCTCTAATACCTTCTTTAAAGCTCGTTTTTCCTAATGCTAACTCTAGTTGGCGCATCATAATAGGGGCTTTATTATAGATAATACTTCCGTAAAGTGATCCTGCATTATTAAGATTGTCTAATTCTTGGCGAATTGCATTTGTACCTAGTGTACGGTCTACACCATAGGCTCTTGGGTAATGTGAGGTTAAAAACTGTAGGTCATGATTTATGTCTGTAAAAACAGGGTTTACAATTTTATCTGCCATAAAATTAGCAAATACTTCTTTCATCCATACATCATTAAACCATTGCATAGTCACTAGATTTCCAAACCACATATGTGCCGTTTCATGAGCAATAAGTTTTGCTCTAGATAATTCTTGTGAGCGAGTAGCACTTTTATCTAAAAATAAACTAGATTCTCTATATTGTATAGCACCTGTATGTTCCATTCCTCCATATTGAAAACCTGGGATTGTTGCAAAATCAAACTTTTGAAATGGAAAATTATATTGGGTGTAGCTTTCTAAAAAGTCTAAAGAAGACTGGTGTAATTTAAAAATAGTAGCTGTACTGGTAGTAATCTTTTCTTCATTGGTCTCCCTGTAGAGCATATTCATGGAACGATTTGTTTCTTTAGATGTAACTGTTGTAAACTCGCCAGCAACAAACGAGAATAAGTATGTGCTCATTTTATCAGATTTTCCAAAGTGATAGGTTGTTGTTACATCATGCGTTTCTTTTGTTTCAATAGGGGCTCCGCATAGTACCTCCCAATTTTTTGGAGCCGTAATACTAAGTTTATAATTTGCTTTAATATTTGGTTGATCAAAACAAGGGAATAATGTTCTAGCACGATCAGGCACTAATAATGTATAGAGATAATTAGTATTTCTGTTTAAAGATAATTCACCAGCAGTAAACTCAATTTCTATAGTATTTAATCCCAATTGTAATGATTCTTTAGGAATTATAATATGCTCTTTATTATGAGTAATAGCAATTGTTTTTTTATTGACGATTAAGCTTTGTAAAGCGGGTGACTGTTCTTTAAAATCTAAATAAAGTGGTTGGGATAAGTCCTTTATAGTTGTTTCCAAAACAAGGTTGGCAGCTATAGGAAGCTCTTTTTCTTTTGGAATGTTAAACGATAAATGGTACACAACATCTTGTACTTGTGTACTTCGATAATCTGCCATATCTAAAGGAACTCCAATATTGTTAAGAGAAGAAGATTCTTTAGTATTTATAGAACAAGATATACAACAAAGAAAAGTAAGTAAGTATAATAATTTTTTTGTCATAATTATTTTTATATGAGTAAGATGCTGTATTCAAAGTTCTAACGCAACAAGCGTTGTTATTTTTTAGTTAGCCTAAGCTACAAATTTTAGTTTAAAATCCATTACTTCTTTTAGGAGCTCCTCTTTGGTATTCCAAATAGCCAAATCAGCACTGTATTTATCCGTTTTATTTTGGAGCCATTTATTAACTTCTCTAGAGATTGTAGCGTTTTACTTATTTAGATTTTTAGCTATGTAAGTTTTGGTCTTTTTTATTTTAAAAGCATCTCAATATGTAATCCTTCTTTAGTACATATAAGTTTTTTATAATGCTGAACAACGATTTTGTGTGTAAAACGTAGCAGATAAAAAGACACTAACTATTTGGATATACACTTAGCTGAATTTGTATTCAAATATTGATTATAACGTTTCCTGTTTTCTCTCCCGTAATTACATATTCATAAGCTTTGGATATATCTTCCAATGAATATTCTCGGTCTATTACAGGTATAAACTTTCCTTTTTTCAAAAGATCCATAATATAAGGTATGGTTTTCTGCGTGCTATATGGTAAAGGAAAGATTACTTTTTTATTTTTTGAAATTGAAGTTGTGATTGCATAAAATAAATTTTGGGAGTAAGCACCTAACTCTGAGGATATATAAATGCCTTTTTCTTTTAATAATGGTTTGCATTTTCTAAATGTACTTTTGCCTACAGTATCAAATATAAAGTCATATTTGTCTTCATCGACTGTGAAATTTTCTTTGGTATAATCATAAATTTTATCAGCACCCAAAGATTTTATCAATTTTAAATTTTTTGTATTACAAGTAGCTGTTATTTTGACATTATACTGCTTAACAAATTGGAGGAGAGCAGAACCAATTCCTCCAGATGCTCCATTAATAAGAATTTTTTGTCCAGACTGGATGTTTACTTTATGGATGAAAGTATAAGCATAATGAGCTCCTTCCAAACTTGCAGCAGCTTGTTTATAATCAATGTTTTCTGGTATGCTAAACAAATGTTCTTTTGGTGTTAACGCTATATATTCCGCTTGCGATTCTAATCCTGTGTCAGCAAAGCCAAATACTTTATCGTTTGTAATAGAAGACTTGATGTTTTTCCCAACGGCCACAACTTTACCAGCAAAATCAGTTCCTAGTATTATTTTTTTAGGCTTAAAAAAACCTAATATAAAGCGCATTATAAATGGTTGAGCTGTGAGGATTGCACAATCTGTTCTATTAACTGTAGTAGCATAAACTTTAATTAGTACTTCATTGTCTTTCGGAATAGGTTTTTCAATATTCTCAATTGTTATTTTACTTGATGCACCATATTTTCTGCGTATTGAGGCTTTCATTTTTACATATTTTAGTTTTTATCTATTGGAACACAACGCCTAATTTATAAATAGTTGCGTGGGTTAACACTTAACTTAACAAGTATATACCAAACTGAAAATCCTTGAGAATTTTCAGAAGTAAGCAAGAACAAACAATTAATTATAGCCATTCTAAGTTTGTATACTATTTATTTAATGTCCAAATCAGTGCTTTTTCTTTTGTAGCTCTGAAAATTGTATTGTGTTTTTCGTTTGGCTCATCTGAATATTTCCAAGTAACCCTTTTAGGAGGATTATTTTGAAAAGTTTTCTCGACACTTCTTGTAACTTGGGAAATATCTTCTGCACTTGAACCAGTAAACCAAAGTTTTATTTCTTTTTCTGGAAATTTGGCTAATAATGAATCTGCGTTTTTTGCCAAATATTGATTATTCCACCAAAGAGAAGGATCCATTGCAATATAAAAATCGAATGTCTTAGGTTTTGTAAAGAACGTTTCCATAACGAAAAGCCCTCCGAGAGATTCTCCAATAATTCCCTTTTTATTTTGAGTTCTGTATTTTCTATTTATTTTAGGTATCAACTCTTCGGAAATAAAAGCTCTAAAGTTTTTAGCTCCATCGGTTACAGGACAAAACTGTTTGTCGTATTCTGCCTCCGAAAAGCCGGTTAAATCTCTACCTCTCTCTGTGTTTTCTATTCCAACCAAGATAAATGGTGGTATTTTTTTATCTTCTAACAATTTTGCTAATGTGTTTGCTATGTGTGGAAAGTCTTCTTTAATTCCTCCATCAGGCATATAAAGAACAGGGAAACTATCACTTACCTGTTTATAAGTTGGTGGTGTCCAAACATTAATTACTCGGTCTTCATCTACATATTTTGAAGAGATAGTTAAACTGTCGTATTCTGGGATTGGGTCATTATAGGCAATTGTCTTGTTTTTACAGCTAATTGTAAGAGTTGCGATGAATAGATAGAAGATTATTTTTTTCATTTATTTCTGTTTTTTAACGAGTACCAACGGCTGGGCTAAAGTTAGTGCGGAGAGTAAGTAAAGATTTTCGTTTTAAGCCGAATATTTTTGTTTTATTTTTTGTTCTTTAAAATGTCAAATCAAACAGACTTGACGACCTTATAAAATTACACATATTAGGATTTAACACCAAACTCCACATTAGTTATAGGCATTGTTAAGTTGTGGTGGATTCCTATGTTTTGTACCTTGTTCGTATGAATAAGTTAATTTTATTAATGTGGCTTCGTCGTACATTTTTCCGAGAAACTGAAGTCCTGCTGGCAGATTACCAGGACTAAAACCCATCGGAACTGTAAAAGCAGGTTGTCCGGTGTGTGGAGCAATGACTTGGCTATTATCTCCTCTATACTCTTCTTGAAAGTGGTCAAAATGGGCAGGTTTGTTATTCCAAGATGGATAGATAATGGCATGTAAGTTTAATGAATCCATAACAGTTTCTATGGCTTCTCGAAAAGAAATTCTGTTTGAGTCATGGTAGACGTCTAAACATTCAGCATCGGAATCTCCCCATCTTCCTATGGCTGTTGTACTCTCTAATAATTGTTCTTTCGAATATTCAGAAGTTGTGCCAATTCTAATAATATCTTCCAAAGTTTTAATTGTATCTCTTTTTACATAAGTAGCCAAGAAGGATTCCACATCGGTACGAAAGGTAGCACACCATTGGTTTTGTTTTAGCGTATTAAAATCAGGAATTACAACGGGATCAATGATTACCGCACCTAATGAATCTAAATCTAAAATTGCTTTTTCAAATAAAACTTTTATATCGGAGTCTATTTCGTAATCACTTAATTCTCTTAGCACACCTATTCTAGCACCTTTTAAGCCATTCTTATCTAAAAATTGCCTATAATTTTTAGGTGTTTTATTTTTAGAATTTTTAGTAATAGGATCTTTTGAATCTACACCAACCATTATTTCCATAATTTTGGTAGCATCTTCGACTGTACGGCACATGGGGCCGACCACATCATTTCTTAAAAATAAAGGGACAATACCTTCTCTACTGATTAACCCAAGTGTAGTTCTAAACCCTACTAATGCATTATGAGATGAAGGTCCTCGAATAGAATTGCCAGTATCAGTACCCAAACCTCCAAGTGCAAAGTTAGAAGCAATAGATGCCGCCGTTCCACCGCTTGAACCAGCAGGAACGAAATCGAGATTATATGGATTTAATGTAGTACCATTTGTGGAGCTTTCTGTGTGCATTGCAGAAAAGGCCCATTCAGCCATATTGGATTTTGCTAGAATAATAGCCCCAGCTTCTACTAGTTTATTAATTACAAAAGCATCTTCTTCCGGAACAAAATCTTGAAGGGCAAAGGCTCCAGCAGTGGTTGGGAGTCCAGAAATGTTAATATTATCTTTTATGATAATTGGAATACCATGAAGTGAGCGCAATACTTTTGTCTTCTGGTATTCTTCATCAAGAGCTCGCGCAGTATTCTCTGCATTTGGATTGATCATTGTGATGGCATTAATCTTATCATTAGTAGTATTAATGGCAGATATATACGCCCTGACTAAATCTTGGCTGTTGTATTTACCTTCTTCATATGCTTTATGAATAGCAGTAATGGTAAGTTCTTCTATGTTTAGAGGTTCTTTTTTCTCAGTTACTTTGCATGAGCTTATACATAAAAAAAGTATAGCAAAAGTTGTAATAATCTTAAGTTTATTCATTGTCTATTGTCCTAAAATAGGTTGCTCTTTTTAGTGTTTATAAAGATTAATAATCCTATTTTCTTTTTTTATACAAGTTTGTGTGGAACATTTTAATTTAAGTGTACCTGCCCAGGGGTATTTAAATCTAAGCTCCAATGGGTTTGTAGGCATCCCTTTTTTAGGGCACCTTAAAGTTCGATAAATAATTATTATTTAACCCAGATTTAATGAAAAATTTAAATTCTTCAAATACAGCTCTCATTAATCTGTGTGCTGACTTATAAGTATACCCCAATCCTTCAATTGAGGTAAAAGACCAAACCCGATATCGATTCCATCTCTGTTATAAAGTCCGCAAGTGCCTATTTTTGAACCATCAGCCTTAGTAATTTCTATTTTCTAATATATTTACTTAAATCAGAATTTAGTATTGCTTTTAGTTCTTTTTCATTTCCTTCATTTGTTTCTGTAAATAAGATTCCAAATGTTGGGTATTTATTAAAATCTAATTTTCTGATAACTAAAATATTTTCTAAATCTTGTTGAAGCATATCAAAATCAAAATGAGAGATTTCTGATGGTTTAACACCTGAATTATTGTTTAATAAAATAATGCTATAAATTTCATCTTTCTTATTTTTAAAAATTTCATCCCAATTCGGTTTTTTATTTTGAATGAAATATTGGTATGAATTAAACTTAAATGCATACCAAGAAAGGTCTCCCGTCGTACACCACCCTCCAAATCGTTGTGGGTTTATTTCTATTGGTTTTATTATTCCTTTTTCATCAATTCTAACCTCTACATGTAAAGGAAAATTTTTCAAATCAGCTTTTTTTCCTATGGGTTTTAAAAATGCTTCAACGCTTTCTTTGTATTTTCGAATTATGCTTTGAGAAGTAGAGTAAACCCTATCACTTACATCAGTACTTGAAGAAAACATATGATGTAGAATATTTAGAATAACTACTTCTCCATTATTATTAAAATAGGCATCTATAGCAAATTCTTCTCCTTCTATGTATTCTTCTATAATAAAAGTAGAAGCATCCATGACCTCTTTGGGGTAAATGCTTTTTAGATTGTCATAGTTTAATTCTTTTTGAGCTGTATACCACTCAGACTTGTTACGAACAATATGTACTCCAATACTAAAAAAACCTAATGAAGGCTTAATAACAAATGGCAGTTTTAATTCATCAATATCTAAAGTTTGGATGTCATCTATTTTAATTTCTCTAAACAGAAAATTAGGAAACATATCTTTAGTTAGTTCTCTAAATTTAAGTTTGTCCTTAAATAATCTTATTTGGTCAGGTAGGTTAGTTTCTTTTAGATTATTGAAAATCCACGTTAATGAGTTCTCAGAATTTGTGTAAATAAGAGGGTTTGGACTGTTTAGAATTTTATTCTTCGCATCATTTTCAGAAATCCAATTCATAGAATCATCATTAATCAATGACCTCGCTTCTTTAGTAGAAATAATTTCAAAATTATTTTCTTTAATAGTTTTAACTAGAAAATCTGAAATATATGGGTTGTCTATAAGTATCATTTTTTATGTTTCGTCCTGAAATATGGTTTAATTTTTAATTAATCCTTGTCCTTCTATCCAAGGTGCTCCAGTTTTCTTCAAGTCACTTTTAAGTTCTGGAAGTGTTGAATTGATAATAGGTAGCAATTTAGCTTTTACCTTCTTGAGTTGATTTTGAACACGATTTAAGAAACCTTTATGTTCATCTGTGGGTCCGTATGTATTTCCTAAAGTTCTCCAGCTTATTGAATTTCCATCACTTGCAGTAGGGTTTGAACGCTCACCAATTTCCCCTTTAATTTTATCTCCAAGAAACTCTTTTTCAATATTTAATAATGTGTTTTTAGCATTATTTAATCGTTTATACAAATCATCAGAAGGCGACGTTGCTTTATTTAAAGCTCTTAACATTGCGTCTACAGTTTGTAGACTTGTTGATAATGCAATATTAGTAGCCGTTAAGTCTTGTTGGAATACAAAGGTAGCATCTCTAAACGCATCCATTTCTTTAAATGATTTTCTAGGTAAAGCCCCATCAAACAATGGTTCTACTTTGAAGGACTCTGGACCTTGTAAAACAGTATTTGCGCCATCAACGCGTTTAACTAAAGTCACTGTGTAATTTCCAGGAGTAACCATTACGCCGCCTATATTAAAATCACGTCGACTTTTTGGAACTTGTAATCGTTCTCCACTTTTACTCGGATAACTTAAATTCCAACTCACACGGTTAAAGCCTTTTTTGTTTGTGCCCTTCACGGTATTAACTACATTCTCATTTGCATCTTTAATAACTAAAACTATTGATGGTTCATCTTGTCTACTTTCTTCTTCAAGAGCATCCCAGCCAGGGAATTTAGCAGTTCCTTTTTTCTCCTTTTCTTTTCTGATGTCTTTTTTAGATTTGATTTTATCTGCCATAAAATAGGTGAAATTAGCACCGAAAGGTGGATTTTTTGCAATCCACTCAGCATCCCCCTGACTGCCAACTCTACTAGATTCTTGATACCACTGAACTGGTTTGACAGGAAATAGCTTTGCTTCAGTGGAATTCATACTTGCATTATAATCACGTAATGGTGAGATATCGTCTAAAATGAATATGCCTCTACCGAATGATCCCGCAACCAAATCGTTTTCACGTCTTTGTATTGTAATATCTCGAATTGGAATTGTTGGCATCCCACCTTCTAATTCTACCCAATTTTTACCTCCATTAGTAGTCACGTATACGCCAAATTCCGTAGCGGCAAACATTAAACTTTTCTTTATGTGATCTTGTACCAATCGCCATATCAGTAACTTATTTGGCAGGTCGCCATTAATTAAAGACCAAGTTTTTCCTTTATCATTACTTTTAATAATGTAGGGTTTATAGTCACCGTATTTGTGATTATCCAAAGCTGCATACACAACACTCGCATCAAAAAGATCTGCACGAACATCATTTACAAAAGGTGTAGCAGGCACTCCTTTTATAGCATTCAAAGTGAATTTTCTCCAATTAGCGCCTCCGTCTTCTGTTACTTGAATGAGACCATCATCGGTACCGGCGTAAATTAAACCTTCTTGCTTGGGGGATTCTGATAATGAGGTAATTGTATTGTAATTTGACATTGCGCCTACATCCCAAGCATTATCCCAACTTTGCGATTTACCGTAATAGGGGAAAGTCATTCTTTCTTGATTCAAGGTTAGGTCTCCTGAAATTGGTTCCCAACCATCTCCTCTGTTTTCTGATTTCCAAACACGTTGCGAAGCAAAATACAATCTTTTCGGATTATGTGAGCTTACTACAATTGGAGCATCCCAATTAAATCTTTCATAAGGATCCCCCGCTCTTGCTTGTGGTTGAATAAATACACTTTCTCTTGTTTTGCTGTCTATTCTCCATAAAGCGCCTTCTTGAAACTCACCATAAGTAATGTCTGGATTTCCTGGCTCAGTAGCGGTCTGAGCACCATCTGCCCCAAGCGTTTTCCACCAATCTGCACTTGCAATACCATCAGAACTAATAGTTCTTGACGGACCGCCATGTGATCCATTATCTTGCGTACCACCATAAATATTGTAAAAAGGTTCAGCATCATCTACTGCAATTTTAAAATATTGGGTAATGGGCAAGTTTCTTACATATTTCCAACTTTTTGTACCATCAAAACTTTCATATAAACCACCATCTGTACCAATTAATAAGTAATTAGGGTCAGACTTCTTAAAAACCAATGCATGGCTGTCACTATGTTGATTTGACCGACTCATATTAGTGAAGGTTTTTCCGTGATCTTTTGAAATCAAGGCGCTATTATTCATAAAATAAAGTGTTCCTTCGTGATGTGGTGAAGCTATCAATTCTTGGTAATAGTGAGGTCCAGTGCCACCTGCAACAGCATCTGATTGTTTTGTCCAAGATTCTCCGCCATTTGTTGTCATATACACACCGCCTTTTGTTCTATCTAACTCAAGAGCTGCATAGATAACATCAGAATTGAAGGGAGACATTGCTAATCCGGTTTTACCAAGATTTGATTTCGGAATACCATTTTTAAGGGATCTCCATGTTTCTCCACCATCAGTACTTTTATGAAGACCAGATCCTGGCCCACCACCTAAATAACCCGCTACTGTTCTGTGTCTTTGCCATGTAGCGGCATATAATACATTTGGATTATTCGGGTCGATAAGCATATCAGTTGCACCAACCCATGCCGCATCTCCTAATGTACGTTTCCAAGTTTTTCCACCATCTATAGTTTTATAAACGCCACGCTCTCCTCCTTTATTCCAAAGTGGTCCTTGAGAAGCTACCCAGACTATATCTGGATTGGTTGGGTGCACAATAATTTTTGATAAGTGTTCAGAATTTTTCAATCCCATATTCTTCCAAGTCTTGCCATCGTCATGACTTACATATATACCATCACCAAAGCCAGCATGTCGTCCTCCAACATTTTCGCCAGTTCCTACCCATACGGTATGAGTATTATTAGGGTCAATGGTCACACAACCAATAGAATATACTTTTTGTTTGTCGAATAGAGCTTTCCAAGTAGTTCCAGAATTAGTAGTTTTCCAGACACCACCAGAACCAACGGCCACATACCAAATGTTTTCATTTTTAGGATGAATGGCGATATCGGCTATTCTACCTGAGGTCATTGCTGGGCCAATATTTCTAAATTCTAATCCGTTTAACGGATTTTTGGATTCTTCTTGTGCACTTAAATTAAAAGGTATGCAGAATATTAATAAACAAAGCAAAGCAAACTTGATAACAGTTTTCATTTTGAGGTTGGTTTTAGGCGATTAATCGGTCGAGTTCTATCAAATGAACATTTGATTTAAATCTACAAAAAATAAAACTAAATGTTATACTCTTTGTAATGTGGAGTTTGATATTAACATTTTAAATTCAATTAATTATAGTCGGTGTTATGTGTTTTTATTTACAAATTCAACTAATTAAGTGATTTCTCTAAATAATTTTATTGTTCTCAGAAGTAGTTAAAAATATGCACTTTATTGCATTTCGCTTTAGTTTCTAAAAAAAATCACCTTTAATTTATGCTAGAACGAAGGATAAATGGTCATATAGTTTCAAGGATAATAGTGTATATCGAGTATCGTCCATCTTAAGATATTAGTAATATTGTTAAAAAATTAAAAGGTCATAGTTCACGAAAACTACAGCAATAGTTTTGCTTTCCCAATAGAAATTATCTCTACCTAATAAATTTCGTGCGGTAAACCATTCGTCTCTTCTATTCTTAGACTAATAATAAATTGTACTTTGTAAAAAATCTAAAATTTTTTGTCGTTGCACATCAGTTATTCCGTGATACCCTGATTTCTGATTATTTTACTAGCTTCTTACACTTGTCTTTCTATGTTCCTAATTAGGTGTCATTTAAAAACATCTTAATTCGCTGAAAATCAATAGGAAAAATGTAAAATTGTCGATAAGTACATAGAACTAAATTCCACTGTATTATTAGGGTGTGGTTCAACACCGACTCATCGTTGGGTCTTTCAGAGTAGTGTTTTATTAGCGGTTCGTTGTTTTATCGTCCAGTCATTTTCAAAATATTTTCCGGATAACGTTGACCTACCACTTTAATTTGTGTTGAAGAAACTTCAATCTCTTGTAATTCATTTTCGGTAAGTATAATTGATATCGCTCCGTTGTTTTCGGTCAAGCGATTTATCTTAGTAGTACCTGGAATAGGAACAATCCACGGTTTTTTAGCTAAAAGCCATGCTAGCGCAATTTGTGCAGGCGTTGCATTTTTTCTTTTTGCTATTCTAGTGAGTAAATCAACCAAAGATTGATTGGCTTTCAAAGCTTCTTGCGTAAAACGCGGTAGTGCGCTACGGAAATCGGTGCTTTCAAACTTTGTGTTTTCATTTATTTTCCCAGTCAAGAACCCTCTTCCTAAAGGACTAAAAGGAACAAACCCAATTCCAAGTTCTTCAAGAATTGGAAAAATTTCCTTTTCTGGATTTCGTGTCCAAAGAGAATATTCACTTTGAAGAGCTGTTATGGGTTGAATGGTATGTGCCTTGCGAATTGTATTTACCCCCGCCTCACATAATCCAAAGTGTTTCACCTTGCCTTCTTTAATTAAGTCTTTCACTGTGCCTGCAACATCTTCAATTGGAACTTTCAAATCAACACGGTGCTGATAGAATATGTCAATTGCATCAACCTTAAGTCTTTTTAAAGAGGCTTCAGCAACTTCTCTGATATGTTCAGGACGGCTATCCAATTCACTCCATTTTGAGGCATTATTTTTAGATGGAGCAAAACCAAATTTTGTTGCAATCACAACTTTTCCTTTGAAAGGGACTAAGGCTTCTCCAAGAAGTTGTTCGTTGATAAATGGTCCATACTCTTCAGCGGTATCGAAAAATGTGATACCCATTTCGACAGCTTTACGAATAAGAGTTATCATTTCTTTTTTGTCTTTTGGTTTTCCGTAGCCAGAACTCATTCCCCAACAGCCAAGCCCAAGGGCAGAAACCTCCAACCCGCTAGATCCTAATTTTCGTTTTTCCATTATGTTTTAAATTATTTAATTTTCTTTTGTCTTGTCCTGAAATAGGTTGCCCTTTTTAAGGGTTAAAAGATTAATAATCCTATTTTGTTTTTTATATAAGTTTGTATGGAACATTTTAATTTAAGTGTACCTGTCCAAGGATGTTTAAATCTAGGCTCCAACGGGTTCTTCTATTGCTGTAAATGAAAGATAGCTTTTTTAGTTATTTTTTGAGCTAATTTGGTGTTTTTAATTGGTTTCTTTTAAAGCATGTTCATGTTTTAAAGTTCTATTGATTCTTTCTGCAACTGTAATTTTATAAGGGAGTATTGTTCTGTTATCTTTAAAATTTAATTCATTTTATTCTGTAAATAGGGCATAGGTAGGGTAGCAATATAGTAAGCCTCTATCGAGATGATGTATGAGCTTTTGGCAGGGACATTTTCTTTAAATAATTTTTTATCGAAGCTAGATAATTATGCCCGCTATCTGTTTTAATATAAGTTATGTTCGATACTAATCCTGTCCTAAATAAATTCAGGGCACATAAAATCTAGCCATTTTACAGGTTTTACGGCCTAAATATATTGATTTTCAAAAAAGAACCCCTTGTACA
>NZ_JADGES010000090.1 GCF_016744255.1 Maribacter sp. | reverse complement strand
AGCAATTACAATCCTTTGTTTACAGAGATAAAGAATAAGAATAGAAATTCGTATTCACTAGGGTTTGGGTTCTCGCAAATACTATCAAAAAATCTACAAGGCTCTTTAGCTTTGGATTTTGTGCAGCAAGACGGATTGTTATCTACACCATTTCAAAGAGTTTATTTTAGAGATGTAGCAGATTCTTTTATTCAGAATTTTCATTTAGCAGAAGCAATAGAGAAATTACCAGATTCTAGATTTAAAATAGCCGTTGGTGGTAGGCTTAACTATTATATTAATGAGACTTTTATCTTAAGAACCTATTACCGTTATTACACAGACGATTGGGGGATAAAATCGCATACGGTAAGTTTAGAAGTTCCTATAAAAGTAAGCGATGAATTTACCATATACCCATCGTATCGCTTTTATAATCAAACAGCTGCAGATTATTTTGCGGCATATAATCAGCATGTATCTACTAGTGAATTTTATACTTCGGATTACGATTTATCTAAATATACAGCCAATCAATATGGATTGGGAGTAACCTATACCGATATATTTACCAACTTCCATATTTGGAAACTAGGTTTAAAAAGTATCGATTTAAAGTATAATAGGTATGACAGAGATACGGGTTTAAATGCAAGTATAATTTCAGCAGGCTTTAAGTTTGTAATGGATTAACTAAAAGTGCTGTTACATAAAAAAATCAATTCTTAATTAGGAGCGCTCATTTTTAAGGACTAGACTGTGTGTTTTGTTTTTATACAGAACTATAATTTTCGTGAATTAACGAAATTACGTACGCTATTTTATTTTTAAAGAACTTCAAATCAGGTATATTTGCGGCAAAATTAGTATACATCAACTACAAAATTTAATCTTAAAAAGGAAATGAACAAGGAATTAGATCAGTTATCGGCAGACAATATTAGGGCTTTGGCAGTAGCTATGGTAGAGAAGGCAAATTCTGGTCACCCAGGTGGACCAATGGGAGGCGGAGACTTTATGCATATTTTGTATTCAGAATTTTTAAATTTCGACCCTACGGATATGGCTTGGCCTTTTAGAGATCGTTTTTTTATGGATGCAGGGCATTTATCTACATTAATGTACGCACAGTATTATTTGTTAGGTAATTATAAAAAAGAAGATGTAGCTAATTTTAGACAATGGGGTTCTGTAACTCCTGGTCACCCAGAAGTAGATGTTGCAAGAGGTATAGAAAACACATCCGGGCCATTAGGGCAAGGACATACTATGGGAGTAGGAGCGGCAATAGCAGCAAAATTTTTAGCAGCTCGTTTCGGAAGTTGGATGGATCATAAAATTTATGGTTTTATATCGGATGGTGGTGTTCAAGAAGAAATTTCTCAAGGAGCTGGTAGAATAGCAGGTCACTTAGGATTGAACAACTTTATTATGTTTTATGATGCTAATGATGTACGACTTTCATCTATGACAGATGAGGTAACATCAGAAGATACAGCAATGAAGTATGAAGCATGGGGATGGAAAGTGGTAACTATAGACGGTCATGACCACGAACAAATAAGAAAAGCATTAAAAGATGCCAATGCAGAAACAGAAAAGCCAACATTAATAATAGGTAAAACTATAATGGGTAAAGGTTGTGTTACTGCAGATGGTAGTATGTTCGAGGGGCACTGTGAATTACACGGACAGCCTATCGGTAACACCGGTGCAGATTACACAAAAACACTTTTAAATTTAAAAGCAGATCCAGAAAATCCTTTTGATATATATAAGGAGGTACAAGCATATTATGATACTATTTTAGCAAATAAAAAGACAAAGGCAGCAGCTAAAAAAGAAGAAATTGCAACGTGGAGAAAAGAAAATGAAGCATTAGCAACAAAATTAGATACCTTCTTATCTGGTGAAATTCCAGAATTAGATTTTAAATCTATAACGCATAAAGATGGTCTTGCAACAAGAGTAGCATCTTCTAATGTATTGGCATATTTAGCAGAAAATGTAGAAAACATGATTGTTTCTTCTGCAGATTTATCTAATAGTGATAAAACAGACGGGTTCCTTAAAAAATCATCCGTATTACAAAAAGGAGATTTCTCTGGAGGATTTTTACAAGCAGGTGTTGCCGAGTTAACTATGGCTACAATTGCTAACGGAATAGCATTACACGGCGGAATTATCCCAGTAGTAGCTACGTTTTTTGTATTCTCTGATTATATGAAACCAGCGATACGTTTAAGTTGTATTCAGGAATTACCGGTGAAGTTTGTTTGGACACACGATGCTTTTAGAGTAGGGGAAGACGGCCCAACACACCAGCCGATTGAGCAAGAAGCACAAATTCGTTTATTAGAGAAATTACAGAACCATAGCCACGAACAAAGTTTTGTAGCTTTACGTCCTGCAGATTCTCAAGAAACTAGTGTAGCTTGGAAAATGGCAATGGAGAATACCAAAACGCCAACAGGTTTAATTCTTTCTAGGCAAGGAATTAAAGATATAGCAGCACAAGGAGACTCTAGATATGACGAAGCTTTAGGAGCAGAAAAGGGAGGGTATTTAGTAAAAGAAACACCTAATGCAGACGTGGTTTTAATTGCTAATGGTTCTGAAGTTGCTACTTTAATAGAAGCGGCTGTTTTATTAGAAGAAAAAGAAGGGTTAAAAGTTAGTATAGCATCTATTCCTTCTGAAGGGGTTTTTAGACAGCAAGATGAAGACTATCAAGAAAGTGTAATCCCAGCAAATAAACCAATTTTTGGACTTACGGCCGGGCTTCCAGTTAATTTAGAAGGTTTAGCAGGAGCTAACGGAAAAGTATTTGGATTAAGTCACTTTGGATATTCTGCTCCAGCAAAAGTATTAGACGAAAAATTTGGATTTACAGGAGCACAAGTATATCAGCAAGTAGTTGATTTTTTAAATTAATAAGTAAAAAAAAGAATATGAAATTTTTTATAGATACAGCTAATTTAGCAGATATTAAAGAAGCACAGGATTTTGGTGTTTTAGATGGTGTTACTACAAACCCCTCTTTAATGGCAAAAGAAGGCATTACAGGAGCAGATAACATTTTAGCACATTACAAGAAAATATGCGAGCTTGTAGATGGTGATGTTAGTGCAGAAGTTATTTCTACAGATTTTGAAGGAATGGTAAAAGAAGGAGAAGCATTAGCTGCTTTGAACCCTCAGATTGTAGTTAAATTACCAATGATTGCAGATGGTGTTAAAGCTTGTAAATATTTCTCTGATAAAGGGATAAGAACTAATGTTACTTTGGTTTTCTCTGCTGGTCAAGCTTTATTAGCGGCTAAAGCAGGAGCAACGTATGTTTCTCCATTTATTGGTCGTTTAGATGATATTTCTACAGACGGTTTAGGTTTAGTAGCAGATATTCGTCTTATTTATGATAATTATGGTTTCGAGACACAAATCTTAGCAGCATCTGTACGTCATACAATGCACGTAATTGATTGTGCTAAAATTGGTGCCGATGTTATGACAGGTCCTCTAAGTTCTATAAAAGGATTATTAAAGCACCCACTTACAGATAGCGGTTTAGCTAAATTCTTAGAAGATTATAAAAAAGGAAACTAAGATTTAAGATTATATAATATCTAAAGTCCATCATGGTTAATCTGTGATGGACTTTTTTATACCCTATTTTTTAGTGCTAAATTTGAAGAATTAATTGTTATATATGAGTAAGAACAAAGTATGGGTAATGTTTCTTTTGTCCGTAATTACAGTAACTTGTTTTGTGCAATGCAAAGAGTCTAAAACAAAAAAAGAAGAGAAGCAGGTAGTTGAACAAGAAACGGAAGGAGTAAAGATTACGGGTTCTTTAATCGCTGATAAGCCCGATGGAATTTTAGTTCCAGAAGGAATGGTCTGGATTACTGGGGAGGAGTTTTTACAAGGGGCTGTTTTACACGACACAATAGCCATGGAGCACGAAAAACCAGCGTATAAAGTAGCTGTAAATGGCTTTTTTATGTCTACTACCGAAGTTACAAATAATCAATTCGCAAAATTTGTTAAGGAAACAAAGTATAAAACTGTAGCGGAACGGACTATAGATTGGGAAGATATAAAAAAGCAACTTCCAGAAGGAGCACAAAAGCCGCACGATTCTATATTGCAACCAGGCGGCTTAACTTTTAAGAAATCTAAAAGTGCCTTATCAAATTTATATGATTTTTCACAATGGTGGCGATGGACTATTGGTGCAAATTGGAGACACCCTCATGGACCTAAAAGTTCTATCCAAGGAAAAGGAAGTTACCCTGTAGTGCAAATAGCCTATGAAGATGCTGTTGCTTATTGTAAATGGGAAGGAAGCCGTCTTCCAACAGAAGCTGAATGGGAACTGGCTGCTCGCGGAACCAATAAAAATACAATATATTTTTGGGGAGATAATTCAGGGAACCTAAATACTAGAGCAAATACTTGGGAAGGAGAGTTCCCAAGTAAGAATAGCATAGTAGATGGTTATGAGTTTAGAGCACCGGTAAAAAGCTATCCACCAAATAGTAATGGTTTGTATGATATGGCTGGGAATGTATGGGAATGGACATCCGATTGGTATAATACCAATTATTATAAAGCAATAAACAAAGAAGTTGTTGTATTGAACCCCAAAGGAGCAAGCAAACCTTACACTCAAAATAACCCTTATGCTAAAGAAAAAGTAATGAAAGGAGGTTCTTTTTTGTGCAGTGAATCGTATTGCGCAAGTTATAGAGTTTCCTCAAGGATGGGCTCTAGTTTAGATTCTTCCTTGGAGCATTTAGGCTTTAGAACAGTGAAAGATGTTAGTATGGTAAAACGATAATGTAAAAAGCTACTAGGACTATTATTTATTAACAACTTTTTAAAACTTTAAGTGTTAGGTTTTCAGTCAAAAAGCTACTTTTGTATAACTCAAATTAAGAAAGATAAAATCATGTCAGAAAATATAGAACGTATTAAAACATTAATCATCGGTTCAGGACCAGCAGGTTACACTGCAGCGATATATGCTTCTAGAGCAGATTTAAAGCCTGTTATGTATACAGGAATGGAACCAGGAGGGCAATTAACAACTACGACAGAAGTAGATAATTTTCCAGGGTACCCAGAAGGTATTGATGGTCCCACTATGATGATGCAATTACAACAGCAAGCAGAGCGTTTTGGAACCGAAGTGCGTATTGGGATGATTACTGCTACAGAATTGAGTGATAAAGTTGGAGGAATACACAGAGTAACTGTAGATAACGATAAAGTTATAGAGGCAGAGACTATTATTATTTCAACAGGAGCAACTGCTAAATATTTAGGCATTCCTAGTGAGCAAAAATTGCGTGGAGGTGGAGTATCTGCATGTGCTGTTTGTGATGGTTTCTTTTATAAAAAGCAAGATGTTGCTATAGTTGGTGCTGGTGACACGGCTGCAGAAGAAGCGTCTTATTTATCTAATATATGTAACAAAGTTACTATGTTGGTTCGTAAAGACCATATGCGTGCGTCTAAAGCTATGCAACACCGTGTAGAAAGCATACCAAATATCGAGATTAAATACAATACAGAAGTTGATGAGGTTTTGGGAGACCAAGTTGTAGAAGGTTTACGAATGGTGAATAACCAAACAAAAGAAAAAGAAGATATAGCTATTACTGGTTTATTTATTGCGATTGGTCATAAGCCAAATACAGATATATTTGCTGGACAATTAGATATGGATGAAACCGGATATTTAATTACAGAAGGGAAGTCTACAAAAACAAATTTACCAGGAGTTTTTGCTTGCGGAGATGCGCAGGATAAAGATTATAGACAAGCTGTAACAGCAGCAGGTACTGGTTGTATGGCAGCCTTAGATGCAGAACGCTATTTGGCTAGTGTAGAAACGCCAGAAGAAGTAGCTTAAGTTGTCTTAAACATATGAAAAAGCCAGCATTTTTAAAATGCTGGCTTTTTTATGCTTAATTTTAATCTATACGTTTGTAATTTTCTGAAAATGTTGGATGTCCATGTTCATCCATAGTAATTTGGCTATAAAAGTTATCTTCTAAATGTAGCTCAAATTTAAATGTCTGTACGGTATCTAACACTTTCATCATGGCTTTAGACCCATATTCTAATTTTTCAGAAAGACTATTATCTGTAGAGGTATATGTTCCATAACCATACCATTCTTTAGGGTCATCTGGGGCATATCTTGTCCACATTACCGTGTTTTTACTGTAAATTTTAACTTGTCTATACCCGTTAATGTTTAGAAGAGTGTCCGATACATTTATCCCATCGTAATTATAACGATTAACTAGTTCCCAAGTTCCTTCCATAGAAGGAGAAGCGTGCGATTTTGATGATGTAATATTGGTTGCAGAAACCAAAATAAGCATCAAGAAAACCAATCCTAATATTTTTTTCATGGTCATCTATTTTTTAAGATATTAATCCTTAATAAGTTACGTTATTTTTTTGAGATAATACTTGTGTAAAATAGATTTGTTTGAAAAAGATATCGTAGATGAAATTACTTTTATTCAAGAAATTTATGAAGGCATTTTAATAGATAATCTAAATCAGACTTCGTATGAGAGGCACTTAATACTATCCTACTCATTAGAGGAGAATCTTCATTAGGGTAGTGAAAATTGGTAATAATAATATTATTTTTTGCTAAGTTTTTAGATAAATTTTTATTGGAAAATGTAAAAGACGGATGCCCATTCATAGAAGTAAAATAATGTAAACTCTTTACTTTAGAAGAAAAATAAGACATATTAGAATTTAGTATTTCTCTTTTTTTACGGTAAATGTTCTCTGCGTTTTTCAAAGTAGCAATACTAGCAGGTGTTGCAGGACTAGCTCCACCATAAAATGGTGTATTTTTAAGATTGTTGATTATTTTTGTTTTTCCAAAAATGGCACCTGCCTGTATACCAAATCCTTTGCCTAAGGAACAACAGACAACTAATTCTTTAGGTTGCATGGCCTTTACTAAATTGAATACTCCACTACCATTTTCTTCAATAATACCAATGCCATGCGAATCATCTACGACTAAAATACATTCTTTTAATGGCAGCTTTTTTAAAGCTGTAAAATAAGGATAATTGTTTCCAGAGAAATCTATAGAATCTAAAAATACAACAGGAGTTTCGTTAGGTTTTTTAAGTAAATAGGCAGAAATGCCTTGTGCTAATTCCAGATAATTGGCATATACCTGCGTATCGTTTGTAATTAAAGCAGAATGTGTATTTGGGGTATAAAATAACGAGCAATTTAGACTATGGTAATACTGCGCAATTAATTGTCCAGCCAAGTAACCCGAAGAAAGTGTAATTGCATCTTCGCAACCAACCATTTCCGATAAGTACAATTCTACTTCTTTGTAAATAGAGAATCGGATATTAGATTTTCTAGAAGCACCGTAATTAGTACCGTATTTTTTAATGTTAGAAATAAAAATATCTTGAAACGCTGCATCTGTTTGCAACCCTAAATAGGAGGTGCCTCCAAAATAAAGATGGGCTTCTCCGTTAATATAAACTTCTCTATCCGGAAAATGGTCAATATAATGAGTCATTACAATAATGTTACACCGCTTCCATGAAGCTCGGGGAAAATTACAGTACCATTAGATTTTATGGTTACGCCCTCTGCGATATCTTCTTTTAATAGCAGTGCACCATCCATGTCTACATAATCTAACTGAGGTAGTAATTGAGCGATGGCAGAAATGCCAACCGTAGACTCGGTCATACACCCAACCATAACTTTAAGGCCTAATTCTTTTCCTCTTTTAATCATGCGTAGGGCAGGGGTAAGTCCGCCACATTTGGTAAGTTTAATATTTATTCCTGTAAAATGTAATGCGCATTTTTCTACATCGGACTCTACTATACAGCTTTCATCTGCGATAATAGGTAAAACGCTATGGTGCATTACTTTTTCCATGCCTTCCCAATTATCCGCTTTAAGAGGTTGCTCTAAAAATTCCACACCTAAATCTTTTAATAGAGGGGCATTATATATAGTTTCTTCTGCAGTCCAAGCACAATTAGCATCTATCCTAAAAATAGCACCTGTGTGTTGGCGTAATTCTTTTACAATGGCAACATCATTATCTGTACCTAATTTTATTTTATAAATAGGCCAAGGTTTTTCTTTCATTTTAGCAACCATTTCCTCAATACTTGCAATACCTATGGTGTAATTAGTTATTGGGTATTTTTCAATGCTTGTTTCCCATAAAGAATAAAGAGGTTTTTCTTTTAGTTTACCATATAAATCATGAGCCGCTAAATCTAAAGCGCAGATAGCGAAATTAGATAGACCTTTATGTACTAAAAATTGATGAAATACTTCTGGAGTAGTAAAATTAAAAGTATCTATGTCGGAACTAATATTATTAATTTCTTGCATCATGCTTTCTACAGTAATCTTGTAGTAAGGGTTAGATGTAGCTTCGCCGTAACCAGTTTCTCCATTTAAAGTTAATCCAACAATTAATGAATTTTGAAAATCGTGTGATTCTCTCGATATACTGAAGGTATGCTTTAAATGAAGCTTGTATTTTTTTAATTGTATTTGCATGGTACTAATATAGAAATTATGGATATACCAAAATAGAGAAAATCCACTGAATTTCAGTGGATTTTCTCATAGATAACAAAATATTTTTTTTGGCTAATTCTATCTTGTTAAAATTTGTGTACGCTACCAGATACAGACTTCTTTTTTTCAACACTAGCATCGCCAGTATAGGAAATATTGCCACCACTACTTGCATCTGCACGTAAAGATTCTGTTACATATATTTTTATATTAGAACCACTACTTGCTTCTGCGGAACATATTGCAGTACTAAGGTCTTTAGCTTTAATATTAGCACCACTGCTACCATCTATATCTGCATTATTAGCTTTTCCTGATAAAGAAATGTTAGCTCCGCTACTAGCATCTACCTCTAATTCGTTGCAAGATATTTCTGCATCTAATATAGAGCCGCTACTTGCGTCTATTTCTAAATCATCACTTTTAATAGTATTCTCCGCAGTTAAATGAGAACCACTAGAACTTTTAAGAGCTTTAATATTAGGCAAAGAAACATATACTTTTTTGGTAGAACGACCTATGTTTTCAATGGCGTGAATTCGTAATTTTCCGTTTTCAATATCGGTACCAATAAGATCTATAATATTTTCATCTGCTTTTACGGAAATACTATATTCATCTGCTTGTGTAACATGCACCTGAATGCCTTCAGAGGCTGAAACTATGCTAAAGTCTTCGGTTACTTTTCTGTCTTCTTCTACTACGACTTTGTTTCCTTTAACGCCGGAGCCCATGTCTCCGAAATTAATGTCGAAACCACAAGAAGATAGAAAGAGTGTTAAGATAATTGCGATTGTAATTTTTACTAAGGTTGTCATGATTGTTGATTTTTAGATTGATGTAAATTTGCTTATTTAATAGCTTACTATCTACTATTTATAACTCAATTGTAGTATTAGTTGGCTGAACTGTTATTAATTATCATCGTTGGCTTTAATGTTAACTCCATCTTCATCAATTTTCATTTTAAAAGATTCTCCATTGTCCTTTATATCGATATCAATGCCATCTTCATTGATTATTATTTTATTGTCTTCTCCATTTTCATTAACTCTAATATTTATACCTTCTTCATTAATAATCACCTTATTATTGTCTCCCTCTTCCATTCGTAATTCCTTTTCTGGGCAGTCTAGGCATTTAAGCTCTCCATCTTTTGCAATTTCCCAGCTATATTTTGCTAAATCGCAGCCATTCATATCCTGGTCATTATTAGTGCGAGTCGTCCAGCATCTACCATCGGTTTTGTTATACTTAATAATAGTATTCTCTGGTAAATATATAGTGGCTTTTACTTCTAAATCGTTGAATCTATTTTTGTCAATTAAGGTCATAAAATCATCTAAGATTATGGTGTTACCTTCTACGCTATAAGAGTAATTTATTAAATCTGCCGTTTCTCTAGCTGCGTTGTAAGAGGAACCATTGGCTTCTTTTCTAATTTCTAATCGAATAATGGAATCTTTAGATCTTTTAATATGGATGCGTACATCTTCGGATAATAAAACCTCTTCTCCATTCTCATTGTAAGACATGGTTAGATCATGCATGCGTACATTTCCTCTATTTTCAAATAAATCAGAAGAGACAGAACTTATAAATACAGTGTCTTGAGGAGATTCTATATATAATTCATGCTCTGTTGTTGTACTACCAGAATAAGCATGTGCTGCAGCTTCTCTAACCCCAACAACTATTAAACTTATGATAGCAATAATCCAAAGACCAAGTAGAGAAAATTTAGCAATGTTACCTATAGATTTTAGGTTTTTTACTAAGATTTTTAAACCTAGATATAACAAAAAGAAAAATGGAATACCTACGGCAAAAAATATGAGCATGGAAAGTAGCCAAACAGGTGCTTGGGTAGAATTGGTAATGAAATTATCGAAACCAGGTAATTGTACCCAATCCAAAGTGCCAACGGTTAGTAAGCCTATAAATAAACCAATAACTGTGGCCGCGCCAATAATGATAAGTAATATGCCAATGAATTTTCCGAATATTTTGAAAAAGAACATTATAATTTCTCCTATAATATCAAAAAAGGTTTTACTACTGCTTTTTACTTGGTTTCCTACTTTTTCATAGTCCACACTTTTTACTTTTTCAGCTACCTCATCAAAACCCTCTTTTACTTTACGTTCTATATTACTAATGTTTACAGCTTCGCCACGCATATCTAATTTTTGAGATGTGGTAGCTGCTTCTGGGATAAGAATCCAAAGTAATCCGTATATAAGGATAAAACCACCACCAGAACCTATGGTTAAGAAAACCCATAGTAAGCGAATCCAAAGTGGGTCAATTCCAATATAATGAGCTAAACCAGAAGATACCCCTGCAACATATTTAAGTTCTGTATCTCTATATAGTTTTTTTACTCTTTTGGCTTCTTTTCTAGGGGTTGGTTCATCCTCGAAAATATCTTCGTCTACCATATAATCTTCAGGTTGCCCCATAATGGTGATAACTTCATCTACTTCTTTGGTGGTAATTACCTGTCTTTCATTTTCTAATTTATCATGAAAAAGTTCTGCAATACGAGCTTCGATATCTGCTAGAATTTCGTCACTCCCAGCGGTATTGGCAAAAGAGCGTTTTATAGCTTCTAAGTAGCGTCGCATTTTGTTATATGCTTCTTCATCTATATGAAAAAGGATATTTGCTAGATTAATATTTATAGTCTTGTTCATTATGCGTTATTTTTTGAGTTGGTAACCATATTGGTGGCAGTTCTTAATTCGTCCCAAGTACTATCTAATTCTTTTAAAAATAATTTTCCAGTTTCGGTAAGCGTGTAATATTTTCTTGGTGGTCCAGAAGTAGACTCCTCCCAACGATAGTTGAGTAAGCCCGCATTCTTTAGTCTTGTTAATAAAGGATAAATAGTGCCCTCTACAACAAGCATCTTTGCGTCTTTAAGCGTGCCTAGAATTTCAGATGCATATTTATCCTTACCGTTAAGTATAGATAAAATGCAATATTCTAGCACACCTTTACGCATTTGTGCTTTTGTATTTTCTACATTCATAATTTCATGATCTGTTAAATTAACTGTTCGTTTTTCATATGCCGTACTTAAAGTTATTTTATGTCTGTGATGAAGAGACTACCGCTTTAAGCACGGAATACGATGATTGATTGATTGATTGATTGATGAAAAAACTCCTTTTTGATTAATTATTTTATAAAATTTATAGTAATAGGGTAGGCAAAAGTCTCCCCTTCATTTGTTTTTATGGTTGCCATAATAGTGTAAACTACATTAACTATAAAGAGTGCACCCTGTGCTAACCCAGTAATTCCTAATGGAATCATCCACTTACTAAATGTAAAATCATCTAGATCAAAATGTAAGTTTAAATTATTATAATTACTTAGGTCTGATAAACCAAAAAGATTAAAATCCATAATATTCGGAAGCATACCAATTATAAACGGAATACTTATAATACCTAAGGCAATAGAATATAATAACAAACTTATTTGAAAATTAAGAGCTTGTTTACCATTGTAATCTACATAACTATATTCTTTTTTATTTGCCGTCCATAATACTAATGGAATAATGAAATTCCCAAAAGGAATAAAGAATTTAGAAAAGGTGGACGCATGTATAATTGCGGACAAATTTCTTTCGTGTTTTGTTACTGTCTCTGTCATGGCATATTAGTTTCTTATACAAATATATGGCTAAAAGAAGGTACTATGCAAAACAAAGTACTGTAATTTAACATAATATTAACATTTTTAGATTTGTTAGATATCAAGTATCTTTAGAAAAAAATAAAGATATATGCCTGTTTCAGCCCCTAAATTCAACATGTTTACCTTTTTTAAGCTCCCATCCGCATGGTGGTGTGGAGTGCGTTTACAATCTATTGATAAAAAGAGAGCAGTGGTGACTGTAAAGCACGGATGGTTCAATCAGAATCCTTTTAAATCTATGTTTTGGGCTGTTCAAGGTATGGCCGCAGAACTAGCAACAGGTGCTATGATGATAGACCAAATTAAGGATAGCGGTAAAAAAATATCCATGTTGGTAGCAAATAATAATGCCAATTTTTCTAAAAAAGCTACTGGTAAAATAACCTTTGTTTGTGCCGATGGGGATAAAATTGCAGCGGCTTTAGATAAAACTATTGCTACAGGAGAAGGGCAAACCGTTTGGATGCAATCTATAGGAACCAATACGGATGGGGTAGTGGTATCTACTTTTAATTTTGAATGGACGGTTAGAGTAAAACAATAGATTTTTAGTACGATACTAAAAATAATGATATTTTCTTGTAACAAACATCCAAGGTTTGTCTACCTATAAGTATCAATCATAAAAAAAATAAGACTAAATGAACGCACACGAAATAGATTATCAGATTTTTGGAGAAGAAATGCAATATGTAGAAATAGAACTAGATCCGCAAGAAGCAGTAGTCGCAGAAGCAGGTAGTTTTATGATGATGGATTCTGATATTAAGATGGATACCATTTTTGGCGATGGGTCTAATCAAGAAAAAGGGGTTTTAGGTAAGTTGTTTTCCGCAGGTAAAAGAATGCTAACTGGGGAAAGCCTATTTATGACTGCTTTTTTAAATATAGGACAAGGGAAAAAACAGGTAAGTTTTGCATCGCCATATCCTGGAAAAATTTTACCGATAGATTTATCTGAAAAACAAGGAAAGTTCATTTGCCAGAAAGATGCTTTTTTATGTGCAGCCAAAGGGGTTTCTGTAGGTATTGAATTTTCTAAAAAATTGGGTCGTGGGCTTTTTGGAGGCGAAGGCTTTATTATGCAAAAGTTAGAAGGAGACGGAATGGCATTTGTGCATGCCGGTGGAACTCTAGCGAAGAAAGAACTAGCAGCAGGGGAAGTTTTAAAAGTAGACACCGGTTGTATTGTAGGTTTTAGCCAAACCATAGATTATGATATAGAATTTATTGGCGGAATAAAAAATACCGTATTTGGTGGGGAAGGATTGTTCTTTGCTACTTTACGTGGACCAGGAATAGTATACGTACAATCGTTACCATTTAGTAGATTGGCAGGTAGGGTTTTAGCTGCAATACCAAGAAATGGCGGTGGTAAAGGCGAAGGTAGTTTACTAGGAGGCATAGGAGATTTATTAGATGGCGATAATAGATTCTAGAAGAACATAATAAGCTAAAAAATAACGCCACATATTACAATATGTGGCGTTATTTTTTTGAAGCTATTCTATTATAG
>NZ_JADGES010000089.1 GCF_016744255.1 Maribacter sp. | reverse complement strand
TTAAAATAGTTCAATATTGTTTTATAATGCATTTGTATAGATCTTGAGATTGTATTGAACGACTTGAATTCTGTTTTTTCAACCTTTTCATACCATAGGGCTAATTTTAGAAAAAGCTGCTTTTGATACTAATATTCCTTTTATACTGAGTACTGTAAGTATAAGTAGTATAGAGACAATAGCAGAAATTACAGAAGGGAACGCATGGTTTCAATTATATCATCCAGCGAAAGAAGAAGTAACGAACGATATTTTAGAACGTGCTACGGCTAGTGCTTGTAATTCTTGCAGATGTGCCAACATTTGGTTGCAGGCCTAGATATATTAGAAATGGTTTGGCTATGCCGCAGAGAATGACTTTAAATAATATTCTTCAGGTTTTAGGAAAACCTAATTGGGCTGTGCAAACTTTAAAATATGGTAAGCCTTCTTTTAGAACATTAGGGCCTTATATGCCAAAGGGGGTTAGATTTAAAGCAATTAGGTGTTTTTATGGACGATACTTTTTCTGGAAAATTAAATGAAGAAAAAGTAAAGAAGTTACGAGATAAATGGAAAGGTGAAATTGTTATTAAAGGCATGGTAAATGTTGTAGATGTATCGAAATCAAGAGCATTAGGATTAGATGGAATAATTATTTCTAATCATGGAGGAAGACAATTGGATGCAGGAGAATCTACTATTCATTCCCTACAGAAAATAGTAGGGCAGTACCAAGGGAGAATAAAAATTATGATTGACGGCGGTATTCAATCAGGAACAAATATAGCAAGAATGTTGGCATCCGGAGCATAATTTACATTTATGGGAAGACTTTTTATGTATGCAGTATCCGCATTAGGAAATAGAGGAGGAGAACATATAATTAATGTTTTGAAAACTCAATCACAGCAGGTAATGGAACAGATTTGCTATGAGAATATTATAGATTTTTCAAGGCACTTAATTAACTAAAGAGATTTTATCATTGTTGCCTGTACCGGCGAAGGTCTTGATCTGAAGGTTCTGTTTGATTGCCTTGAAGAACAGTTCGATATTCCATTGTTTTTTGTAAAGATCAGCAATGATTCTAGCTGTCCAGTCCAATTGATTGGTAATGATTTATATGACCTTATTTTTATCAGGTTTAAATATGAGCTAACCATAGTTCTATTTGGTTAATTCCCGTTTCAACGGCTTTCTCGCTCGTGAGGTTAATAATCTTATCCTTTAGAGCTTTATTAAGATAATTGGCACTTAAATGATTCATTATTTTTTATTCGGAAAAAGTCTCTGTAGTTGTAAAACAATAAACCAGTAAGTTAACTTCTCTAATTTAATTTATTAGAAATTGTCTACCTATTTTAGGATGACTCATGCAATTTAAAAATTACTTGTTTTTAAATAAACAATAGTAGGTAATATATATCTTTGAGTGTTTCTCTTAATTTGCAATAAGCATTTTTTTTTGCAGTGTGAACTGTATGAGGAGAAATTTCTAATTGGGTCGCTATTTCTGGATTTTTTAAGCCCTGTAAAGAAAGTTTAATAATTTTTTTTTGGCGATTAGGTAGGGTGTTTATAGCATTTCTGACAATCATAAATGTTTCCTTATCAATCAGGGTTTTCTTAAAAAAAGATTCCGATTCTAATGCTTTTAAAGAAGATAAATCCACATTACTTTTTGATTTTTTCAATATATTGATACAATTATTTTTGACTACAACATATAAAAAACTTTTGGCACCTTGAATTTCATCAAATTCTTCTCGTTTTTCCCAAAACTTAATAAGCGCTTCTTGGGCAGCATCTTTACTTTTATCTTGGTTTTTTAAATATTTATTTGCGAATGAACATAAAATTGGATAGAAATCATCAAAGAATTCTTTAAAGGATTCTTTATTTCCTTTTTTTATATCAATAATAATGTTTTGAGTTGAATGCATTAATAATATAAATTATCGGTGTAAATATATAAAAACTGAATTTAGGAAAAATCAAATAATAAAAGGTAGTTGGCAAGGCTCATAGATTGATTATTCAACGTAATAATTTTAGTGCAGATTAAATAATTATGATTTTTTTCAACTTATGAGTACCCATGTTTGGTTTCTGAGTTGTATTGTAAATAGAAAAGAAGTTTAAATGACATGAATCAAGAGGGAAAATATTTAAAAATAGCGAAGCTTATTGCAAGTGAATTGAATAAATCAATTAATGAAGAGGATCAGCAAAGTCTTGATAATTGGCTAGATGAATCTATTGAAAATAAGAGGATCTATGATGAAATTAAAAGAGATACATGGTATCAATCAAATTTAAGATCCAATCAAGAATATGGAACAGAGGAAGGTTGGAATGAAGTTAATTCAAGAATTAAATCGACTTCTAAGGTTATAAAATTAACACCCAGTATTTGGAAATATGCAGCTGCAGCTGTCATAGTTTTTGGGTTAGGTTATTTTTTTAGAAATAACATATTTAATATACCTATTGAAACCACACCAACAATAGTAAACACTAATAGTATTGTGCCAGGCATAGATAAAGCAACATTGACATTAGGAGATGGTTCTCAAATAACTTTAGAAAAAGGAGAATTTTTTAAAACACAAAACGCAAATAGTAATGGTGAGAAGATTGTTTATCAATCTGGGAAAAGTAATTCTAAAAAAATTGTTTACAATTATTTAACAATCCCTAGAGGAGGTCAATTCTTTATTAAATTATCCGACGGCACCCAAGTTTGGTTAAATTCAGAATCACAACTAAAATATCCAGAAAGTTTTATAGAAGGTAAAACTCGACAGATAGAGTTGGTTTATGGTGAGGCCTATTTTGACGTATCATCTAGTGTAGATAACCAAGGTTCTAAATTTAGAGTGATTAATAATGCACAAAATGTTGAAGTTCTGGGAACAGAGTTTAACATCAAAGCCTATAAAGATGAAGCAAATATATATACTACATTGGTAGAAGGAAAAGTGATTGTTAACGCCTTGAATAAATCAAAAAGTTTAATTCCAAATGAAGAATTAAACTTTAATAAATCTAATAATAGTTTAATAGTTTCATCTGGAGTAGATGTGTATAAGGCTATCTCTTGGAAGGAAGGAATCTTTAGTTTTAGAGATAAGCCTCTTCAAGATATTATGAAAGTATTATCACGATGGTATGACATCGAAGTGGTTTTTAAAAGTGAAGATATTAAGAGGCAAACATTCCATGGAAGTTTGGATAAAAAATTAAGTATAGAAGAAATTATATCTATCATTTGTACCACCAATAATATTGAATATGAATTAAATAATAGGACGGTATTACTTAAATAATGTACTAATAATTAAATAAATAACTATGGAATAAAACAACACTTGATTTGAACACTAAAAAGAAAAAGGGAAAGAGGGTCGGATTTCTGACAAACAAACCTTCGTTTCCCCTTTAGAAGTACTAATTAACTAATTATTAACTAATACAATGTAAATTTATGGAATTTAAATTAACAACTCCTGTCTTTTTTAAAAGAAAGCAGGTCTTAAAATTGATTATGAGAACTTTTATATTCTTGTTCTGTACCTCCGTATTTAGTTTTTCCCCGATAGATCTTATCTCGCAGAATTCTAAAATAGTCATTAAATCTGATAAAACTTTAACCATTGATGAAGTTTTCGACATGATTGATAAACAAACTGATTATTCATTTGTTTATAAGTCTGATATGTTCAAAGGCTTTTCTAATATTGAAATAAAAAAAGGAGCTATAAAAACAAATAAGCTTTTAGAACAAATATTGTCAACGGGTAATTATGATGTTGTTGTGAGGCCGAACAATACAATCATTATAAAAACGAAAATTCCAGACCTAATAAAGGAACAAGGTATTCAGGTATCAGGTACGGTTACCGATTTGAATGGAGAAGTGCTTCCAGGTTCGAATATTATAGAAAAAGGAACAACTAATGGTACGCAATCTAATTTTGATGGTAAATTTAATTTAACGGTGACCAATGAAAATGCCATTCTTGTGGTTTCTTACTTGGGATTTTCGACTAAAGAGGTTTTGCTTAATAATCAATCAGAATTAACGATAATATTAATAGAAGATGCAGCCAAACTAGACGAAATAGTTTTAGTCGGGTATGGATCTCAAAAGAGAAAAGATATTACATCTGCAATTTCTACAATAGATCTAGAAGGGACAAGTGATAAGTCAAATACTGATGTTGGACAGTTATTAGCCGCAAGATCAGCAGGAGTACGTGTCGTTCAAGGCTCTGGAAAGCCTGGGGCAGGTCCTACAGTATTTGTTCGTGGTGTGGCATCACTTTCAGGCAATACGCAACCTTTATACGTGATTGATGGTGTTGTAACATATGGTACAGCTGCCATTGATCCTAATAATATTGAATCGATTAGTGTTTTAAAAGATGCCTCTGCAGCGGGTATTTACGGTGCTGCAGGTGCTAGTAATGGGGTTGTATTAATAACAACTAAAAAAGGTAAATATGGAAAACCAAAAGTTGAGATTAATAGTTATACAGGTTTTTCGGAAGTAATTAAAACATTGCCTGTTTTAAATAATACTCAATTAAGGGATTATTTTAATGATTTGGATGGTAGTGGTTCTGGATTAACAGATGCAATATTATCCACTAATAATGATTGGCAGGATTTGATATATAGAAATTCAGCTCCCATAACTGGAGTTAATGCATCATTTTCTGGGGGGTCAGAAAAAGGTTCTTATTTTGTAGGTTTAGGATATTTAGACCAAGAAGGGATTATAATTACTTCTGAACATAAAAGATATTCATTAGCTATTAATTTAGACCATAAAATAAAAGAATGGTTGTCTTTTGGGACTCATTTTAATTATACAAGAAGTAAAGTTAAAGATATTCCTGATAATAAGGGAGCTAGATATGGTGGATCTGTACTTTCTGCATTGGTAACACCTCCTTTTCAAGAAATTTATAACGCTGATGGAACTTATTCAACAGAAGCATTTATTGGAGGGCTTAACAATCCATTGGGTTATATTTATGGAAACGACAATTTAAATGTAATAAATAATATTGTTGCAGACGCTAACATGACTATTAAACTACCAGCAAACCTCACTTACAAAACACAAATTGGTATTACACTTGGTAACAATCATTATGAAGCATTCCAAGATCCTAGAATTACTACTTCGGCCAAGGCTAAAGGAGGTGTTGGAGCGCTTAATACAGGAGAAAGTTTACGTTATATATTTGATAATACTTTAAGTTATAAAAATACATTTGATAAGCATCAATTAGGTTTTATAATTGGTACTAGTGTTTCAGAAGAAAACTCATATGGTAGTGGACAGTCAAAATCTAATTTTGCATCGCCACTCATTAGGACGCTTAATTCGGCATCGGTGAATGAAGGGAATTCTGCAGGAAAAGGGTCTTGGGCACTACAATCGTACTTTGCCAGAGCAAATTATAGTTATGATGATAAATATTTGTTAACAGGATCCATAAGAACAGATGGGTCGTCTAGACTTCCGGTTAAAAATAGATGGGAGAATTTCCGAGCACTTTCAGCTGGTTGGAAAATATCTAATGAAAATTTTATGAAGAATGTCGATGTCTTGAGTGGTTTAAAACTTAGGGCAGGTTTTGGGGAAACAGGAAATTTACCAAGTAGTCTACATCCATATATTTCTACCGTACAATTTATTGAATCTACTTTAGATGGTGTTACTTTAATACCAGGAATTAAACCAAGTGAGCAAGCTGGAAATAATGATCTTGAATGGGAAACTTCGGAACAATTTAATTTAGGGTTAGATGTTTCATTTCTTAATGATCGTATTAGCTTAACAGCAGATTATTATACTAAAAAGACGAAAAATTTAATATACACATTGCCATTACCAATAAGTTCTGGACAAGCTATTAAAACCGTTAACTTAGATGGTATCATTGAAAATAAAGGATTTGAATTTGCTATAGACGCTAACTTATTTAACGGTGAAGATTTCAATTGGAATGCAAGTTACAATATGTCTTTTAATACTAATATAGTAAAAGGGATACCAGAATCGAGTACCATATTTACGAATGAGTTGCAGAACTTAGGAGGAAAAGTATCTGTCACAAAAAATGGTCTGCCTTTGGGGAGTTTTTGGGGTTATATTAGTGAAGGAGTTGATCCTCAAACTGGAGATTTAATATTTACAGATACAGATGGCGTTTCTGGAATAACACCAGAAGATAAAACATCTATAGGAAGTCCTTTGCCAGATTTTACGTATGGTTTTGTTAATGAACTTAGTTATAAAAATATCTACTTAAATATAGTTATTGATGGCGTTTCTGGAAGTGAAATTTATAATGTTGGTAAGCAAACTCTTGAAAGAATGGGATTACCACACAATCAATCTACGTCGATATTAAACCGTTGGCAAAATCCAGGAGATATCACAAACATTCCTAGAGCATCCGTATCAGATCCAAATGGAAATGCAGGGATATCGTCTCGTTTTATAGAAGACGGGTCTTACCTAAGAGTTCGTGATATTAGTTTTGGTTACAGCTTAGGAAAAGAAGCATTAGAAAAGGTGAATTTAGGTAGTGTTCGATTTTATGTAAACTTGAAAAACTGGTTTACCATTACCGATTATTCAGGGTATTCTCCAGAGGTAAATGCAGGAGGGGCAAGTGCCTTAACTCAAGGTCTAGATTATGGGACTTACCCACAGGCGAAAACGTTTACTTTCGGAATTAATGTTGAACTTTAATAATGTATAAAATGAAAAATCAATATAAATTAATATTAATAGCACTAGTAATTGGATTTTATTCCTGCTCAAAAGATTTTTTAGACAAGGATCCTTTGGATGAATTATCGGCCTCTGTCGCATATAATGATGAAGCTGCTGCAGAAGGCGCATTGGCAGGAGCCTATGCAGCAATGACCTCTAACGATCCTCATATTTATAGATGGATGTATACTATTTTGGGAGATATGAGGGCAGATAATTCTCATTCTGGAAATTCTCAATTAATTAGAAATGCAGAACACTTTGAATCTAAAAGTACAGACAATGAGCCTGGAGGTCATTGTTTTAGAGAGCCGTTTGTTTATATTTCAGCGGCCAATGCTGTACTAGATAATGTTCCAAATATAGAAGATCCTGAATTTAGTGAAGCTGAAAAAAATAGCATCTTAGGGCAAGCTTATTTTTTAAGAGCTTATAATTATTTTCATTTAGTTAGATACTATGGAGGCGTACCATTACAATTATCAAATTTAGATGGCGATATTTATAAGAGTAGAAGTACAGAACAGGAAGTGTATAGCCAAATTGAAAAAGATTTATTGTTGGCAGAAAGTTTATTACCTAAAGAGCATGCAACTAATTTTTTAACGAGAAGTAGAGCGACTCAAGGAACAGTTCAAGCACTATTAGCAAAGGCTTATGCAGATATTGGAGATTATGAAAAATGTGCAGAATACGCAGAAAAGGTAATTAATAATGGCGTATATTCTTTATTAGCGAATTATGATTATTTATTTGACGATGCTCATGAAAATAGTGCGGAAGCAATATTTGAAATTCAACACGTAGCAAACACAAGTATTTCTACATATGCACCAGGTCTATTTCTGCCTCCGGGAACCGTTAAAAATGGTGTTGGAGCTCCAGAGTTATGGCCTAGGTTTAGTGTAATATCTCACGATTTAATAAACGCTTTTGATAATGCAGGAGACCTGGTACGAAAAGCATCAACTACCAGTACGGTTACCGATCGTTCAAAAATTGCATCGCCACCAGAATATTTTAATGCCACCGAACCCGTTTCTTTTTCATACAAATTAGGTAGAGACTATGAGGCTTGGGGTTCTGGAACAAATGTAATTCTAATTCGTTTGGCAGATATTATCCTATTAAGAGCAGAAGCACTTAATAAAATAGGGAATACAGGGGAAGCAATTAATTTGCTTAATCAAATTCGTAATAGAGTGAATCTACCCAATACAACAGCAACAAGTTCAGATGATGTGGGACTTGCTATTTTAAATGAACGAAGATTGGAATTGGCACTTGAAGGCGAACGCTTTTTTGATGTAGTACGCCACTATGGTAAGCAAGGTGCAGCCGATTTATTCACTAGCCTTGAAGATGGTGATGGTAATAATTTAGGATATAAAGCTACAATAGATAAGTTGTTATTACCTATTCCTCAATCAGAAATAGAGAGTAATCCTAATATGTCACAAAATCCTGGATACTAATCTTTAGTATCATATAACATTTGTCCTTGTTTTAAAAAGGGCAAATGTTTACTTAAGTTAATTCTATTTATCAGTGCTTTGTTTTGATACATGCTGGTTCTTTAAAACTTATTTTCAATGAACACATATTATAAAACATCTTGTATTTATATGAGTTTATTAATTTTTTAAAATTTAGAGCATTATGAAATATAAAATTATTTTTTTAGCGGTAATAACCATGTCCATTGTTGCGTGCTCCTCCGATGACAATAGACCACCCGATTTTATAAAAAAGGCTGTGGAGGAACCGATCGAAGAACCTGTAGAAGAGCTAGTAAATAACGCTACTCTAGCTTCCATTGATAATTGCGCTGCTTATGACGCATATGTAAAGAGCTTGTTACTTAATAAATGGAGAACCGTACCAGAGTTGGTTACTATGTGTAACGATGACTATAAAAATACCATTGTTTCTGAAATGGAAAACCGAACGGCAGACACAGGTGTATTTATAGGGGGACTGAGTGATCAAGATATTGTATGGTTTTCTTTAATGTATCGATTTTTAAAAGACTCGGAAATCAGAACGGAGGTAGATATGAAAACAATGTCTTTTGATGATTTTAGAAATACGGTTATTGATGCAAATCAAAATAGTACTGAGATTTCGCTTTCAGAATTACAAGGTAATGGTAATGCCAAAAATTTGAATATTGCTTATGGCTGGTGGCTAGCACAGCAAAATACAGGTTTATTTACATCGTTGAATGATGTAACAGGTAATCCTCATTTTTTTGATATTAAAGATAGCAACCAAAAAAATATGGATGTATTACGTATTGTAGATGCTAGCGAATTAGCCTATAAATACCTCGGCGTGTACCATGTAAATAAAGGCGATGGTGTTTTTGAATTATGGTTAGCTGGAAGTAATGATCTTGAAAGCTGGACAGCTATTATAATTTTAGGAGATAGAGCACATCAAGGAGATATAAAAAAATGGGGTGATGGATATATAGTTGTTCATGAAGAAGATGATGGTAGTACAAACAATATACGTGTAAAGTACTATGAAAGCTATGCAGATTTAATAGAAAATACACCTTCAAGAAATGTCGGTTTACCTAGAGCTTTTTCCAATTTTGCTGAAGGGACTCCAGATATTAGAGAAATTCATGGCGATGCCTCATCAAGTTCGGCTATCTTAATAGGTTTTCATCAGTTTAACGATGGAGATACAGATCAGCAGTCATTTGGGATACTTAAAGATTTTCAATCATGGTTTCCATGGAAAGATGATATATCAAATTATAACTTAAAAGATATGGGCTATAACGGTAATTTTGGAGGTAGAACTAGCTTTAATTTTAATGATAAAAATCATGTGCTTGTTGAAGCTCAGGGAGCAAAAAATGGATGGGAAACGTGGCGGTTACTTTTAGGTGATGGCGCTTTTTATTCACAGTTAAATATGGACACACCAAAAGGGTCAACTTCTTTTGCTAACCCTGGAATTGTTGATTTGGGTAATGGGGAATTTGCAGTGACGTCATTTTTACCTACAGAAGGAAATCAATCAGGAGAAATAGGTACGCTATTATATAAAATTCAGTTTTAAATAAGAGAGGCATACTAATTAACAAATAAAATAACCTAATAATTTATATCATTTAAGGAGTATTTCACTTCCAAAACTTTTTATTAATTAAAATTAAATATTATGAAGTATAGATTAATAATGTTTTTAGTAGTAATCTTTTCTTTTATCTCTTGCTCTGAGGTTGAAGAAAGTAATTTTGATGAGAAAGAAGCAAACTTAATGACTTTTACTGCCGTATCTGCTTCTAACAATTCTGGAGGAGGTAGTGCATCAGACGAAGGAATAATTGCCAAGGCTTTGTATGTTAATAATTGGAAATCAATTATTGATTTAAAAAACAGTTCTCATAACGATATGAGAAATTCATTAATAGTAGCATTAAACAATAAAAGTTCGGAGTCTATATCATTCTTACAATCTAAAAATGACGCAGAATTGGCCTGGGCGTCTTTAATGTATCGTTTTTTGAAAGACGCAGGTATAAAAACAGAAACCCAGTTAGCCGCCATGTCATTTGATGATTATAGAAATGCTATTATTAGCGAAAACGCTTTGAAGACTTCAAATACAATTCCTACACTTCAAGCTTATGATAATAAAAAGAATTTAAATATCGCCTATGGATGGTGGCTACCTTCATCAAATTCGTCTGAAATTAGCGAATTAAATGATGCCACAAACAATACTAAATATTTTGAGCTAAAAGATAATCAGAATAAGACGATGGATGTATTACGTATTGTTAAAACAGGTGAAACTGCTTTAGGGACGTATGCCTATCTTGGCGTATATCATTCACAGGTAACAGCTAATTCATTTCAATTACGTTTAGCTGGAAGCGATGATTTACAAACCTGGACATTCATTACAAGTTTAGGGAATAGATCACATCAAGGAGACATAAAGAAAGTATGGGGAGGCTACTTATTAGTAAATGAGGAAGATTCCGTAGAAGGATCTAATAATATAAGAGCTAGATATTATCCAAGTTATACCAACCTATTGTCCAATATATCAGCTAATAACTATGTTTTTCCAAGATACTATTCTTCATCAGCAAATGGGACTCCAGATATAAGAGAAATTAGTGGCGCCTCGGCAGGGAGCTCTTATATTTTAATAGGGTATCATTATTATGAAAATAATGATGTAGATCAGCAAGGGTTTGGGATTTTAAAGAATTTTAGCGATTGGAGAGCTTGGGAAGATGATATTGTAAATTATAATGTTATTGAAATGGGTTTTAATGGCAATCTAGGAGGCCGATCGAGTTATGATTCTAATGGAAAAAAGAAGGTACTTCTAGAAGCTCAAAAAGAAAAATTTCAATGGCAGGATTGGAGATTATTATTAGGAGATGGTACTTTTTACTCAGAATTAAGTATTAGTACACCATTAGGATCTACTTCTTTTGCAAACCCAGGGATTGTTGGTCTGGGTAATGGAGAATTTGCTGTGACGTCTTTTTTACCTACAGAAGGAAATCAACTGGGAGAAATAGGGACACTATTATATAAAGTCCAGTTTTAAAATGACAACAATTAGTTTGAATTAGTGCAGTTTAGTTAGTTTTTAAAGAAAGGAGAGGTGTTTACAATAATCTCTCCTTTTCTTTAGTGTTTTTGAGCTAATACAGCCGTTTTAATTACATAATAAATAGCTATTCAATGAATAAGTATATATATGTTATTTGTGTTTTTGCTTATTTAAAAGGCTATGCCCAGTCTGATAAGGGAATGGTTTTTAGTGAAAAGGAAAAGACCGTATTTTAAACGCGTTGTGAGTGGAAAACCTTGTGTTAAACATAGAAAGAATAAAAGACAAGAATCTTCCAACAGTATTGGCTTCTGTCTCTAGAATTAGTAATGAGTATATCGAAGGTAATAATTATTCATTTGAAAATAACCCTAAAGGCGCTGTAGTGAAGCTGGCTTGGTAATGCAAAAAAGACTATTTATTTTGGAGTAAATCATGAAAAAAAATAAAATTTTAGTAGTAATTTTTATCGTATTAATGATTATTTCTTGTAATAAAGGGAATGAATTAAATACAAAAGAAATGCTAACAAACAACCCTGTAGATATGGTAAATCCATATATGGGTAATATTAGTCATTTACTAGTTCCCACCTTTCCAACCGTCCATTTACCTAATAGCATGCTAAGGGTTATTCCTGCCCGTTTGGATTATACAACAGATCAATTAGATGGATTGCCTGTAGCTACTGTAAGTCACCGTGGTCAATCCGCGTTTACAATTTGCCCCATTCAAAGTGAAAACAAGAAACTAAAACCAGTTTATTCATATAGTTATGATAATGAAGATATAACCCCATATTCGTATGATGTTTATTTAGACGAGGAAAAAATTAAGGTGTCCTATGGGGTGTCACATCAGTCGGGTATTTACGTTATAGATTATCAAGAAAAAGAAAATAACAACTTAATAATAGAGAGTACAAAAGGGCAACTTTCAATAAATGAAAATTCAATTTCAGGCTATCAATTGGTGTCATCAATAGAAAGTAAAATCGCTACAAAATTATACTTATATCTAGAGATAGACCAACCCACTAACACTTTTGGTGTTTTAAAGGAAGGCATAATAAGTCATGAGAAAACCCAAGCAGGTGATCATATAGCTGTCGTATTTAAATTAAATGATACAACACAAAGTATTAAAGTTAAGTATGGCATTTCCTTTATAAGTGAAGCACAGGCAAAAGTTAACTTAGAGAGAGAGATTAAAAATTTTGAAAAAAATAAAATCGTTGAGGAAGGGCGAAAAATATGGAATAAAGAACTTTCAAAAACCTTAATAGAAGGCGGTTCTGAAAATGATAGGGTCGTATTTTATACGTCCATGTATAGAACCTATGAACGTCCTGTTTGCATCTCAGAAGATGATAAATATTATAGTGCTTTTGATGGAAAAGTACATGATGACCATGGACGACCATTCTATACCGATGATTGGATTTGGGATTCCTATAGAGCGCACCATCTATTGCGTGTTTTGATTGACCCAGAAAGAGAAGAAGATGTTCTCAATTCGTTTGTTAAAATGGCAGAACAAATGGACCTTTTTTGGATGCCTACCTTTCCCGAAGTAACAGGAGATAGTCGCAGGATGAACTCCAATCATGGCGTAGCATCTGTCATAGACGCCTATAGAAAAGGACTTAGAGGGTTTGATTTAGAAAAAGCATATCAGGCGTGTAAAGGAGCCATTATTGAAAAAACTCTGGCACCATGGTCTGGAATGCCATCTGGTGAACTGGATGATTTTTATAAAGAAAAAGGGTATTTCCCGGCATTGCACGATGGAGAAGAAGAAACCGTACCAGAAGTACATGTTTTTGAAAGTAGACAACCAGTGGCAGTAACCTTGGGAACCTCTTATGACGAATGGTGTCTGTCTCAAATAGCCAAGGAACTCGGGAAACATAAAGAATCTCAACATTTCCTGAAAAACGCATTTAATTACCAAAACATATTCAACCCAAAAACTAAATTTTTTCACCCGAAGGATCATCAAGGGAAATTTATAGAACCCTTTAATTATAAGTTTTCAGGAGGTATGGGAGCACGGAAATATTATGGGGAAAATAATGCATGGACCTATCGTTATGATGTGCAGCACAATATCAAAGACCTCATTAATTTGATGGGAGGCCAAGAACGTTTTATTGAGAATTTAAATGCCCTGTTTATAGAACCATTAGGAAAAAGCAAATATGAATTTTATGCCCAATTACCTGATCAAACTGGGAATGTAGGGCAGTTTTCAATGGCAAACGAGCCCTCATTACACATTCCTTATTTGTATAATTATGCCGGGCAGCCATGGAAAACACAGAAGCGGATTAAAAAACTGATTCACGAATGGTTTAGGAATGATTTAATGGGCGTTCCAGGAGATGAAGATGGCGGAGGTATGTCGGCCTTTGTAGTTTTTTCAATGATGGGTATTTATCCTGTAACTCCAGGTATGCCATCCTATAACATAGGAAGCCCGTTCTTTGAGAAAACAACGGTTGATTTAGGAAATGGAAATCATTTTGTAATTAAAGCGAATAACTTTAGTTCAAAAAACAAATACATTCAAAGTGCGAAGCTAAACGGTAAAGATTGGAACCAACCTTGGTTTGAACATGATGCCATAAAAGATGGCGGTACCTTGGTATTAGAAATGGGGCCTTTTGCAAATGAATCCTGGGGAAGTTCAATAACATCCATGCCGCCTTCTGCCGAAGACATGATGGAATGAGTATGGTCCATATGAGAACGTCTGTAAATAACTGATAAAATGCATTAACAATAAACGGAAACAAACTAAAATTATGATAAAAAGTATTCAAAAAATAACAACAATATTTGTGCTTGCATCTATGCTTTCTTGTTCGGATAAGGCTAGCAAAAAAGTCGCTTTAAT
>NZ_JADGES010000088.1 GCF_016744255.1 Maribacter sp. | reverse complement strand
CCTTCTCTCTTTCCAAAAAATATAATACAGCGGTTATTTTCAGTTTTAGCAATATGTTTACATAATTTATAAATAGGCAGATAGTCCCAATCTCTTCTACTAAGGTTATCCAAACGTAATTCATACGGATAGAGTGCTTTTTCTTTACTATAATCTCCTATAGAATAGATGCTATGTTTTGGGTTGTTAATGTCTATGTTTTGGTGTTTTTCTGAAATAAAGTTCCACTCAAAAAAATGTGTTTCAGGAAATAATTCTTTTAAATATAGGGCTATATTGGGTTTCTTTTTACACCAAACATCTATACCTAAAGGCTTTTTTAGGTCTATTTTTTTCTTTTTGAGTGATTCAGTTAACTCCTTTTTAATATGGTGATATATGTAAAATGCTGCCATAATTACCACCATTAATAATCCAATAACTACATAAGCTGTTTTGTTCATTTTTTCTCTTTTAATCCTCGTGTATCGTTACAAGATTTTTAGAGTTAAACATTGCTGCGGGTGAAATAACTTTTTCATTTAACGGTATGTTTTTTCCATAGCGTTCTTTCATTTTTTGCTTCACTATTTTATTTGATAAATCAAAGTCTGATAATTTTTCTAATTCCCCAATTTCAATACCTGTATTTTCCTTATATATTTTCCAAACAAGTTCAGAACAATACATTTTTTCGTTGGACCATTCAAAGTACAAATCATAATTTTTTCCTTTAAAGGTATTACCATAAAGTTTCATGTTTTTTATAATTTTTGGCGTTAAAACCTCCTCTGAGTTTTTCAATCGTTTAACTACATAATGTTTATCTATACCACGGTTTATCCATTGAACAATAGGTGTTAATTTTACGGGTTGAACTGCCTCATAGACAAAGAAAGAATTATCATATTTATAAATGATACCTACATGACTATACTTTGAATTTGTAGCTAATTGTATTGCTTTACTTTGACTCGATTTTGAAGTTTGAAAAATAATGTCTCCATTTTTTATTTTTTGTTTTAATTGTATTTTTTCTGTTCTTAGATCCTTTTGCTCAACTGGGTTTGTTAATGGGTATTTTACAACTCTTAAATAGATGAAAATTATAATTAGTACTGCTCCAAATATTAAATATTTATAAGTAATTATTTTTTTCATTTTCAATGGGTTTATTCTATTATAACCTGTTTATTTATGTGTACCTTAAAAAAAATGATAGAATACTTTTGTATTTCCATTGAACGGTAATTATATCACTATCAAAATTTGAATTTTCTATTAACACATAACTTTCAGAAATTTCGGAAACATTGCATTTATTAAGTGTTTCATATTTTTGTACTATTCCGTTGTAAATACTATATTCTAGTGGTTAATTGTAAACTCTGTGATACGTTCGCCTGTTTCTTTATAAATATATGCGGATTATTAAAATGAGAAATAGTAGACAGAATAATTCTTTCATTTTTGTTGCGCTATTAATCCTATTTATACAAATGTTTGTTGCTTGTCCACCATTTAGTCAACAATTTAGAATCAATATATGTTTTGTTATAGTTAACTAACAGCTTTGGGTTGTTAGTTAAAATGTTTAATAGTGCATTTTCTGCAATTAGACTAACTGTGGTATTACCATAGTCGTCTGCAGGTAAATCTAAACTTCGGTCATCAGCTAAATAATCCATTAATATGGGTATTATTTTACTAGAATTGCAATCGCCTAAACCTTCCATCAAATTTCTAATACCATTTAGGTTATAATACAAATCATTATAGGTAGCCACCATTTTCACCTTCACCTTTTCTATACTTGTTGGGTTATAATCTATATCGTAATATTGTATGGAATGGTTTATTGTAAGTGATTCATCTTTATTGCCAATTAGCTTATTAATAAAAGTTTGCTTACTTTTTATGGTCTCTTCAATGGGAATATTTTGTTGTTTAGTATATTCCCAACTATTATGTTTATAAACAATAAATCCGTTTGTGAATTCGGAATTTGTAATGTGTGGTATCGCATTTAATTTTTGATGTGGATTCAGATAATCCCCTAAATATCTATTATCGTAGATGCCATAAAATGCTTTACCGTCAATTATTGCAAAAACAGGATTTGAGCCCTGACCAGTTTTTACATAAGTAGAACCAAGAAGTTGTACCTCTCCACTTTCATTTAGTAAAAAATCTAGAACAAAAGAGGCATCTTTTTCTTTTTTAGAACCTATAAAAGCTGCCTGAATAAGCACTTCTATGCTATCGTTATTATTAAATACATTTTTTGAAATATGAATAATTTTTGTTTTGCTTTTTTCTAGTATTCTTCCTTTTGGGGCTGCGTAATAATCTTCATAATTAATTATTTGTTGCAAAGGAATAGTCGTTTTTTGCATACCTTGCTGTATTTTTATTTCGTTTTTTTTAAAATCTAAATTAAATGATGCTTCTTCATACTCAGGCATCATTATAAATTCTCCAAAATTTTTCTGAATATTATTATTGTACATTTTATTCGTATTTGTTTTACAATTTGAAATGGTAAAAAGCAAACTTAGCAGTAATATTTTCATTTTTTTATTTAGCTTATTTTATGATTTTCCTAGGGTAAAACCCGTAAACAAATGATTATACATCGTATTTTATACCATACCTTTCTTCTTCTTGCTTATTCAATGGAATTTTACACAAAATCCATTCGTTTAAATGAAAATCCCATTGATTAATCGCTACAATATAACTCCTGTAATTTTCTTTTTTAACTATGGCATGTATACCTAAATCAGACTCAATATTTACCGTTAAATAAGCGTATGAACTGAAATTTTCTATGGAACCATATCTATTAAAAGAATCTCCTTCATCTATCAATTTTTTCCATTGAATATCAGGTTTGTGTTCACTGTTTAATTCTTCTATTTTCTTACTATCAAGAACTATAACTTTAATTGAAGCTCGTTCATAACTCAAATCTATTATTCCGCTCGTTAAACACTTACAAAATCGAATTTCTTTTATGTCTTGTTCATTTTCTATACCATTTAGGCTTGAGCTTGGGTTCTGGTAAACTGCCCAAAAAGGATTGTTCATTTTTAATGTTAATGGAGGATTAAGTTTTATACTATATTCTTTACCAATTATTGGCTCTAAATGCAATAGGTAAAAATCCTTATTAGTAGCTATCCACTCTACTTCAATTGCATTGTATTTAGCATCAGAATACTCGTACTTATGTGATTTGTCACATAAATTACACTTTAAATACATTTCAGTTTCTGTATTCATTTTTTATGGTATACAAAGGTTTTGTCTATAAAAAGTAGTAGTTTTTTATCCTGTTATTTTATTAAACTCATTCAATATCTCATTATATTTTTTTGTAGTTAGTCCTCCCAAATTTATTTCATAGGGCAGTTCTCTATCTTCTTTAGTCATAGAAAGAAATAATATTTTTTCTTTCTTTTTCCAGACAGCAAAATTACCTTCAAATTCGTGCATAAAAGGATTTTCTGCCATGGCATCCCAATAAATATTTTCTAAATTTTCATTGGCATCTAATTTTCTATAATCTAATTTGGGACTTAATTCATCATCAGATTTTTGCTTTAATAATTCAGAAATTTCGTTTTTGTACTGTTCAAATTTTTTGTTTGCTAATTCTTCTTCTTGTTCGTAGGATAAATCTCCTGCATCATCAAAACCAAAAAATGTATTAGAGTAAGCCAAATTTATTCTTGGATAATCGAACTCATCCATACCTTCTTTATCTAAATCTCTTTGATTTTGATTTCTATAATTTGGGCTGTAATTGGCAAAAACAGACCAAAGTGTTAGGTTGTTCTTTTTTTGTTCTAAAAATTCTTTATAAAACTGATTAGGACTTTTTTCTTCTATCCAAAACTTTGTTATCATCTGTTTAATTCTCGTTTGTGTTAAAATTACTGCCAACTTGTTTATGAAGTGATTTAAACTTTTTATCAATCAATTTTATATCTTTCCCTTCCCTACCCATTTTTAGAATATTGAAAAATGACATTTCCTAACTTTTTAATATCAGTAAAAATATAGCGTACTACTTATTTTCTTAACCAACCTAAAATCCTTGTTAGTAGCTATCCTCTCCACTTCAATTGCATTGTATTTAGCGTCAGAATACTCGTACTTATGTGATTTGTTACATAAATTACACTTTTAAATATATTTCAGTTTCTGTATTCATTTTTTATGGTATACAACGGTCTTGTGTCTGCACACGTTGTTCTATGCAGTTTTTCTTCCGATTTTTTTATGTCTCCAAACTTCATACAAGTAACAATCAGCGTGATGTTCAGCAGGATTATTAATTGGCAATTCCATTTGAATTTTTTTCGCTTTATCAATATCAGAAATCAGTCCATATTCATTCAAGTCGGTTGGCAAGAACGTTTCGTCAAATCCTCCACAATTCGTTAACGCACTAATGTCTCCTCCTCTTTCAATTAGGTCATAACCGACAAATTCAAAATCAGTTTCTAACTCCGCTTTTTCTTTATTTGGTTCTTTAATTACAGCCAAAAGATTAAAATAATTTAGTCCTTTAACTTTCCCGAGAACATAATCTATTGAGTTGAAAAACAGAGTAATCATTTCTCCATCAGTTACTATATAATTCCAATCATCTTTAGAATCAAAATCAGGTTTAAATGCAAGTCCGTTCAAAAGCCCATCTAAAGAGACCAATTCTTTCAGCTGAGTCAATTTTGACCATTTAATATATTTTTCCCAACTAAATTCGTCCCCAGTTTGGGAATCATAAATCTCTAATGCGGTATAATAAATTTCGTCGGTCATTCAAAGTTACTGTTAACGGTTAGGCTATGAGTAGTTGCGTGGTTTAGAATTAAACGTTGCAAGTACACACCAAGTTGGAAATTCCTGCGGAATTTCCAAAGTAAGCGATAACAAGCAATTACTTATAGTCATTGTTGTGTGTAGTTTTTATTTTCTTTCGATTAATGTTTTCAGCCGAAGAATATTATCGTTTTCATATCCACCTTGTATTTCGTCAACATAGGATTCAATTTCTTTATCTGCTTTCTCTATTTGTTCGTTTAATATCAAAGACTCGATAAATAATTCATAATCTACAGGAACTTTATGATTACTTTCCATTGCTATAGTTGATTCTTTTAGAGCTTGTTGAATTCTTCCAGTATCAATTAAAATTTTAGTTAAAATTCTTCTTGGTGCAGTTTCATAACTAACATATTTATCAACTTTTGAAATTTTAACATCAAAGTATTCAGTTAAAATTTCTTCTGCTTTTTCTATGTCTCCAGCTTTATAATAACTTTCAGCACATTCAGCCCAACTTTGAGGTGAAATTCCCATACCATATTTTCCATCAGGATTGTCTCTTAATTCAGAGAGTTTCAAATCGGCACTTGACTTTAAATCACCAAGTCCAGATAAAGTCCGCGAATACCAATCTTTAGCACCAGGATATTCTGGGCTTAACTCCAATAATTTTTTAAAATCAACAATAGCTAAATTATCCTTATCAATATTCAAATATGCCATAGCTCTTTCAAAATATGCTCTGTCATAGTTCGGATTTGAATTTACTATACCTGTGCAAATATCAATTGCTTTTTGATAGTCTTCATTATCAGAATAATCAATTGCTTTTATAATTTCTGTATCTAAATTCATATTCTTTTGGGTGGTTTCTCAAATTATACACAACGTGTTTATATAACTACTTTTTTCAATTTTTTACACAAAAAAAGCAGTTGTTAAAATGCTTACTACTATTCGTATATTTTTGTCATTCTTTATTAGTTGTAGAAGTTTTTACTTTTGTCCCTTCAAATACTATTCTAGAATCATTAACATCTACCAACTCGTCTAACTCATAAATATTTCTGTATCCATAACCATATAGGTTAATGTAAGTTGGTATGTTTAAGGCCAGCATTATTGGTTTTTGGTTAGATAGTATTTGTGTTTCAATCTCTTTTGGTTTTAATAGAGAATCATTTAATACGTTTGGAATTGACATTTTTGATGCTAAATCAATTTGGTCTCCATTAAAATTATTATTACAATAAATTAATATTTTAGTATTTGTATTTAATGGTAGTATTTTCCTAAGGTTTTCTTGCGTAAAATCACTAAAACTTAAATGAATAGCCCCTTTTAAATGCTTTCTTTTATAGCGAAACTCTGAACGAGTATCTAAAACAAATACATTTTCTTCTTTACTCATTTTTAAGAAAGTGTCTAAATTAATTAGTCGTTTTTCTCTGTGTATTTCTACGAATTGTACTAGGTTTTTAAAATCGTTATAACTCGTAAAAGATTTGGGGTACGTTTTTTCTATATCCATTTTTTCTTTTGCTTGTTTTTTTAGGCTTTGCGAAATTACAATGATGCCAATAAATAAGAATGTGATTATTAGTAGTGTTTTTTTCATATTTAGACTATTTTCCATTGCTATCTTATAAATTATAATATCTATAAACCATTGATTTTCAGAAAATAATTATTTTAAAATGATTATTCTATCTAAAATCATATTTTAAAATTTAGTAGCATTGCCAAGTAAATAGTACTTCATTTTCTGCAATAGGAGTCTTTAGTAAATATCCAATTCCAGCATCACCAAACTGCATGGATAAATTATCTTTTGAAGCCAATTGAAATACTAATTGCGAATTAGCATCTAATTTTTGATTGTGTGCGTATTCTGAACTTTGTAACCAATGCGGGTAGCCAAATAACTTATCATTTGCGTTGGTTGCACCAATATTATGTGCCATCATATAATCATAAATAACATCAGGTACTTTTAGTTCAATGCCTAGTTGTTTATAATCTTCACTATGTGGATAATCTACAAACTCAATAAATTGTATAATTCTTTTTTCTGGGAAAATATCTTCGTGGTTTAGCTGTTTTCTTTCCGAATTCCCTTTGATTTCAACCTTTTTACAAAGGCTTGTTGTTACCTCTTTTGATACTGCTTTAGACTCGCAATTTGTATTTGGGTTTGTACAATAAAATAATTGTATCAATCCTCTTTCTATACTTTTAGGTATATCTTCTAAATTTAATTGCACTAATAATTGTAAATGTTTACCACAGTTTGTGCATTTAGGGTAATCATCTTCTTCTAATAAATAGGGTAATCCACCAAGTTTAGAATGTATAGAATATTCGTTTTTAGCTGATTTCACTAAAGGTATGTATGCGTTTTTACTATGCTTATTTAAGGTTGTAATGGCTTGTAGTATTTCGCATTTTGCTTCAACCGTGGTAAAACCTTTAAATATTGGTAGCTTGTTGTGATGTACTATCTTTTTGGAATCTAAATTTTTATCAATAGTGTAGCGTAATTCTGGCGCAAAAAATTCTTTTAATAAATTCGTATCTAATTCGGGTTGCGAAAAAACAGATTTTAATAGCTCTAAATTTTTTACCTCATAAAGAGTAAACACTTCTTTCTCTATCTGTTTCAACTCTTTTTGAGTAGGTTGTAATTTAGTAAATAATTTAAAAAACCAAACTCGTGTATTAGCTCTTAGGTCTTTTAAAGGTGTTAGTAAACAAGTTTTTATCAGCTTAATTCTATCTAGCTGAATTGTTTCATAAAGTTTATAAATAATTTTAACCCAACTATCTATATCTATATAAAAATTTTGATATAACGACCTACTTTGCCCATCTTCTAAATAATTTTCAGCCTCTTCGGTAAATAATAAATAGAGGTGCGTTTTTGAAAATTTAGGATAGTTAGTTAATAAAGTAACAATAGTAGTTTCGAATACTTCTTTAGGTTCTATTTTATATTGCGTGTCTAAATGTATAAGTTTACGGAGTATTAAATGGTCTTTAAACGTATAGTTGTAGCTATTAATTAAATCTGCGATTACTTTAAACTTTAAAGTGTTTTTATTTTTTAAATAGCCATCTAAATACTCTTGAAACCACTCTGGGCGATATTTTTGGTACTGCTTTTCGGTAAAATAAAACTCTGGTAAACTTTTAAAATTTGCTATATATTCTTTTAATGAAAACGATACCAATCCGCAAAGTAGTAATTGCTGTTTTTGAAACATGGTGTTCTTTCTGGTAAATAACTCTATTATGCATGACTTTAAGTCTTGTTGTTGAACAGCTGATAATTGGATAAATTGCTCAATTATTTCTTCACTAGCCTTTAATTGCTTTTTTAATTCTGTTCTGGTCATTTTTCTAAATGGTTATTTTATTGTTTTTCATCGGTCAGATGTAATTCGCCATTAAACATATTGTTCATTGGTTTTTATTTATTTTTTAAAGGTATCCATGAATCTGTGATTTCGGTTGGTATCAAAATTTGTTATGGCTTATTTCATATCTAAATTTATTTTTGGCATCATTAACTCAAACAAGCTGTAAGGGTCTACTAGTAACCACAACAAGGGCACTAAAAATAATAGCCAAACAATTATTGACAAAACCTGATTAGAACGCCGCTCTTTTAAAAATGATATTAGAAAGAAAACAACTAAATAATACACAAAAAGAATACCTGTAGGCATAGCAATTAGCGAAACCATATTTTGAAACATGAGCATAACAAGCGTTGCTATGAACAATAAAATCAATATAATAACGGTACTGATTTTTAAAAATCGTATCATTTTTTTTTAGTTAAATTTCTTATTAAAACAGTTGCTTTTCCGGGTGCTGTTCTTAAAAATTTTATAGGAATTAAACTCTTCAATTTTAAGTCATCAAAAACGGTCTTATCTTCTACTGAAAAACTATTGGAATACGTTACACTTTTATAATCAAAAACATAGGTAATAATGTAATTGTAATTTTTAATGGTTATAACGCTACCACCATCTGTTCTAGTGTAAGATACATCTTCTATTTCCTTATCAATAATAGTGGCTTTTGTATAGTAACCATACTTTTTGGCTATTGCTTGTTCGTAATAATACATAAAGCTAGATGGAAAAGTGTATAAAATTATAAGTAAGGGTACTGCTATAAATGTTATTCCGAAGACATACATCCCAAAAGGTTCATCTGCTTGTGTTGCAAAATAAACTACAATTGAACCTGCCAGAATAAATGGTATGGTAAATAAAAAAATAGCAGCGTTCTTTTTAAACGATTCAAAAATGAAATTTAGTTTATCTGCTATTGAAATTGTGGTCATAATTTACTCGCTAAAGTTTTTCATAAACCATAGTAAGAATGGCTTTAGGAAAAAGCATATCTCCTTCATTTGTATTGGTAGCGTGTCCTTGAAAAAATACATCTTGTGTAGATTGGTATTGCCAAGTGTCATTGACTAAATTAAAAACAGCGGTTTCTTGTGTATTATTATATGTGAATTGTAATGAAATAGAGGCGTCTGTCGTTGCTGTAACAGTCCCATTTACGGTTAATACGGTACATTGCAAATCGGAATAAAAACCTGTGGCATCATCATAAGTTTGATCTATTTTTTGAGCATTCCATATAAAAGTGAAATCTGATTTTATTTCTAAGGTAATTTCACCACAAGTAAAATAAGATATAAGCTCAGATCCTGCACCAATAAGTCCTCCTGTTCTAAGATTAGTGTCACTTTTTATAGAGTTTACTTTATAAATGCCAATTACATTGGTGTCTAAAGCTGCTTGTGTAGTATCATCATCGTTATTACAACTTGTAAAAGAGAGACTTAATGATACTAAAAGGAATAGATAGATTGTTTTTTGCATTGTATTGGTTTTATATAACCACAAATCTACAAATCACATCTCTTAAAAAAGTATCACTCACTTATGTGATACTTGTTCTATTTCTTTTTAAAAAATATCTAGCTTTTTCTAAACTCAGAAGGTGTTTTACCTATTGTATTTTTAAACACCCTATTAAATGAAGCCTTGCTTTTAAAACCAGAATCGTACGCAATAGCTTCAATTTTGTAATTTTTAAATTCAGGATTTTTTAACATTTTTTGAGCATTATCTATTCTGTAAATATTAATGAAGTTATAAAAATTTTGCTCAAAGGATAGTGTTAGTACTTCTGATAAGTGGTGGGTATTTATCTCTAAATTTTTAGCTAATTCAGCTTGTGTTAAGTCAAAATCTAAATATGGTTTTTCTTGCTCCATATATTCCAAAACACGATTCATGTACAGCTCTCTATCTTGTTTTTTTAAAGAAGAATTTTTATACTTTTTAGAGCTGTCTTCTTTATTACTTTTTTCTTTATAAAGTTGTTGGATATTTTCTTTTAAAGATGCATTTTTACTTCGTAACCATTTATAATCTTCTTGTAATAATTTATTTTGTTTAATAATTTGTTGTTTCCTTTTTCTATGAGATAGCGAAAACCCGCCTGAAACAATTAGTAATATAATAAAACTAGCACTTAAGATATATGTTCTTTTTTTATTTTCATCCTTTGCTATTTTTATCTTTTTTTCTGCTTCTTTTTCAACGTCTAAAACAGCTGTTTCTTTTTGGTCTTCTACATATTTAAGGTTTAGTTCTAAATATCGTTTTTGTGATTTTTGAGAGGCTTCAAAATCTTTTAATTGCTCATAAATTTCTGCTAAAGACTTTTCAGTTTGCATTTCTATTTTATCATTTTTTTTACCAATGGCTACTCTTTTTGCATTGTTAAAATACGTTTTGGCAATGTTCGTTTTTTCTAAACCTTTATAAGACAAACCAATATTTAGTAGAATCAAATCTTTCTGTAAAATAGAATCGTTAAAAGTACTGTTAAGCTGTAATGCTTGTTTTCCTGTTTTTAATCCGTTTATATAGTCCTTTTTTTTATTGAGCAAATCGCTAATATCTGTAAGTGCCGTAACCTGTAAATAGATGTTTTGCAAAGAATCACCAAGATATTTTAATTTATATTGATATTTTAACGAGGTGTCTACATTGTCTAAAAGAGTGTTTGCTTTTCCTAAACCTGAGTAAACGCCAGCTTTTATATAACTGTTATTAGGGTACTTTTCAATTAATGGCAATGCTTTTTTAAAAATATGTATTGCTTTATCAGCATCCTTAATACGATTGTAAATATTTCCCATATTTACCATCGTCATTATTTTATTTTTTTCACTATTAGGTACTGTTTTACATTTTTTTAAAACTACTAAATAGGTGCTTAATGCTTTTTTTAATTGATTGGTATTTTTATAATAAATACCTTGGTTCATTATAGCAAGTAACTCTAAGTCATACAATTTATGTTTTTCAGAAATATGTAAAAGCGAGTCGGTATATAATTTATGCTTTTCGTTATCTCCTTTTTTATAGAAGATTTCAGATTTTTTAGCGTAATCTATAGCCTTTATTCTAGCAATAGAGTCTTGTGCTTCTAAAGTATAACAAGAAAAAATAAGGATTAAAAAAAAATAGCACCTTATCATTGTACTTCCCTTATAAGGCGTTGTTTAATTTTGTTTTCTGAAATAACCCATACAATTTCATAGGCTCCAGAATCTTTACCATTTTGTTGATGTACAAAATAGGTGTCTTCGGTTTTATATATATTAAATTGATTATTACATTCGTAAATATCGCTTATTAAAATATCCGAAACTTCTATTTTATTACCGTTTAGGGTTAGGCTTATTTTTTCTATTTCTATCTCTGGGTTTTCATTGGTTACTCCCCAAGGATGCAAGCCGTTAATTGTACTAATCCATTGTCCTTGATAATCAATTATTTTATTGCTTTCTGTAAAAGGTTTTGTTACATATTCAAAAACGAATTCATCTCCTAAATATTTTTCTTTTTTATTGAGTGGTTTAAGCTTACTTTTATGAACAAACCCTTGTAAACCATCAAGCGAACCACACTCTAATGAATAGTTATTTTTAGATATCTCTACTTGAATCCAATCAATCTCTTTTGAATAATAATCTTCTTCTGCAAACCAAAACACCTCTCCTTTTTTGATTTGATATACTATCTTCGATTTTGCGTTTGGTTCTTCTCTCACATTTGTATAGCCATCTTTATCTTCAATAGTGGCAACTTGCCCTATTGATTTTGAAATGAGACTAATCAGAAGAATACCTGTTATTATGTGCTTCATATATTAAACTACAAATTAGTTTCTTAATCTTAAAAAGGATTTTTCTATACTCTTTAATTACATGAAATTCCTCTTATGATTTTTTAGTTATACTTTGGCTAAGTTATACTTATTTCTTTATTAAGAATGCTAATATATAACATAGTTATTGAGGATTTTTACCAAATAGAGCATTACTAACTATAAACATCTACTATCGCAAAAGTCTCTATCTAAAGTATGTTTACATTACGAAGTGTTGTAAAGCAAGAGGGTAACACGCTACGCAATGTTAGTAATACACACCTTATTTTATGGGTATTACCTCTATTTTTAGTAGCATCCCAATTTTTGAATATTACACTCCTTTTAAGGCTAATTTCTGAACGGTTTTAAAAACAAAAGTCAGATTGCTCTTAAAAGCTCCTTAAAATTACGACAATTCTGTGAAGAAAGTATATACCTAATTACACACCTTTTAGTTGATTTTATATGATATCAAACAACATCATATAAAACAAAAAAACACTGATAATCATACAATTAACAGTGTTTTAGTTTAACCTGCATAGGTTCGTCGGGATGACAGAATGAATTTAAATTCTTCAAACCACTGTATTACAACACATTAAACACTATTTCTCAAGTATGATTCACCGAATTGCACACTAAAGTCAAAAAGAGCTATTTAAAAACAAAATGTATTTGTCTTTATAGACATAAAGATACAAATTATAATAATATTAATGAGCCTTACTAAACATAAGATAAATTATAGTACAAAAAGGTCAGTTTGTAGCTTATAGGGGAATTCTCGTTTGTAAGCTATAATTAGTCGTTATGTAAAATAGCCGTTGACAAACTCTCGATTGCTTTTTAAATTCCAGCCACTTGCCAACGTCATTTAAAAGCTAACCTTTTAGATTCATTGAAAATTTGAGTATTCGAGGAGATATATGCAAGATTTTTTCTGCGACATTCTCGTCAACTTGTCGTAAGAGTACTAAATTTAATAAAAATAAATTTCTGTACACTTACTAACCGCATGTCTTGTTTTAAGCTTTTCTTTAAGTACCTCTAAAATTATGTCAAATAGAATTTCAACATAGTAACCATTAAGGTTTTTATTTATCTTTTTTTCTTGATAAAAAAGAAACAAAAAAATAAAGGCTTACAGATAATTTTGGAAACAATGTACGGCTCAATCGCTATATTTTAGAATCCATTCTAACTCTTAAGATTGCTCTACTACGGCTTAAGAACCTTTTTAACTATTAAAAAACTGGTAACCAGCCCCCTAAAATATGGCCGCTCCCCTCGCCTATTGTTTTGCCAAAATTCTCTTAGGCCACAAATTAATCTTTTACTATTGAGATATTTGTAGCCTTTACTGATTCCTTATTCTTTTTTTTATCAAATGCTTTAATTAATTGAAAATTTATACGCTGACCTTCATTAATGGATTTAGGAAGTTCACTTTTACTACAAAAAAATGATTCTTTTCCTGATTTTATAAAACAAAATGGCTTTGTTGGGTCTCCAAGCTTGACAAAACCATTAAGTATTTTAGAATTCATAATTTTACGTGAATTGTTTACTCCTTTTCCAACTCCTAAATCACGCCATATATCCTTACATGCTTTAAAAATGTCTTTTACTTTATTTGAGACGTTAACATGTTCAATAGTCTCTTTTAATTTATCTGTTCTTTTTTTTAGCTGATCTGAAACAAACCATCTGTTTTCCTCTCTTATAAGCTTAACTAAAAGTAAATGAAATAATGTCTCTTTCAATTTGTTTTGTTTCTCAAATTCTTCAGCTAAATCATAAATTAATGAAATTTTATTAACCAATGGCCCTGGAGCAATAGCTGCGCGCACTAGCATTTTAAACCCTTCAATAGCCTTGTCATTTTTTATAAGCAGCTTACCATATTCATGTAAAATCCACCAATCTACTCTATCATTGCGTGTGAGTTTTTCATAGATTTTTTCTCCACTTTCAAGGTTTTGTTGAGCTATTTGCGCCTTTGCAGATAACCTATCAAAAAACTTTGATTTACTTCTAAATTCACCTTTGACATTATTTATAAATCCCAAACCCTTCTCAAAATCTCCTACAGCTATTAAACCAACTGCTTTATAATAAAACCATAGCTCCTTATCTGTCCAGTTGCCCTTAACCTCACTATCGTTTTTTAGTTTTTCCGAATCTATTTTTACTAACCAATTATTCATTATAACCCAATCTCTATTCTTTTTTGCCGTTTTTACCACTTTGAAAACAACAAAATTATAGGCAATTATTTCAGGTTTCATCACCAAAATTGAATTGGTGATATTAACTACAGATAAGGTA
>NZ_JADGES010000087.1 GCF_016744255.1 Maribacter sp. | reverse complement strand
GTATAGCCAATATATGTTATCCAAGTACCCCAAAAATCATGATTCACAGAAAGTACGGTTCCCTTTTCATCTGGATCAAAACTTGCTTGAAAAAAGCGATAGCCTTCATGGTCTAAAACATGGTTCATAAATATTTTATAATCAAAAGGACGTTCATCCTCAATAGTAACTTTACTCATAAAAGATGCATAGCCTTTCTCGGTACCCGGGTATTTTTCGGCTATAAAATCATTGAGTTTAATACTAAACGGTAACTCATATACCTTAGACCCATAAGCAAGAGCAAAGTCTAATCCTCCTACTTTAATTTTCTCTGTAAAGTTAGAAGAACCTTTTCCTCCTAATATTTTCTTTTCTACAGATTCACCATTACTTTCTATTTTAACCACTAAAGCATCTTGACTCCCTTCTGTAACTTCTGCCTCCGGAAGTTTCACAACACCATAGGAACCTTGAATTAACGGATCTGGCACAACAAATTGCATTCCTGCTGTATTATATAAAGAACGTAATTGAAAATTTTGCAAACTATCTTTTACTACAGTTCCTTTAAACTGGTCTGCCATACGCATAAAATCTCCCTCAAAAGGCGATTTTATAGTGTATTCTCCGTCTTTAGCAAAAATATTAATAGCGCCTTCCGTGCTCTTGTTTAAAGCAAACAAAACATTATGAATACTGACCACTTTACCACTTTCTAAATAATGGTCATGTCTTTGTCCGTTACCAGCTTCTACTATTTTTAAAAAATGCTTCCCAGATGTATTTGGCACCAATCCAAGTTTAGCTCCTTTTATAAAATCTACATAAGATATAGTAAAATTTTGCCCATTATAATCGGAATGCCAAGGTAAGTTTGCTTTTAGAGCCTCTGGAGTCACAATTAAATCGTCCTCCATAACTTTTCTCTTAGGTTCTCCGTTTATTTCTCCATCTACAAAAGCTGTTAAATAGGTTTTATCCGAATAAAAAACCTTTTCAGAATTACCTTCTCTAATTGGCATCATCCCTTCAAAACTAATATACCTAGTAACAAAGGCTCCTGCAATAATTAAAATCCAAGAAAGATGTAATACCAATACGGGCCATTTTTCTTTTCTTAAAAGTTTATATCTAAAAATATTACCAGCAAAATTGATAACAAAAAACACCATTATGGCCTCGAACCAACTAGTATTATATATCCAAATTCTTGCAGTTTCGGTACTATACCAGCTCTCAATAAATGTTCCAAAAGCCATAGCAGTTGCAAATAGAACAAATAGAATAGCCATTAAACGAGTAGAAAAAAAGAAATTCTTAAGAATATTGGTCATTTTAGAAGGTGTTACTTTTCAGCTCGTAAAAATACAGCCTTTTTATGAGTATTATTTACATTACAAATGTTAAAATAAACTCCCTATCTAAGTCTCTTAAAAAATGAAATTAATATGAGTAGAAAGAAGCATCTTTTAAAAACAGTAAATAAGTAAACTTAATAAAAACAGCTTCGTGAATTCTGAAGCACTTATTACTTCTTGTTTTCTTCACCAAAACTAAATATATCCTTAATTTAGCTGTATGATTAGTGTAGTTATTATTGGTAGCGGAAATATTGCTCAACATTTGTTTTCTGTTTTTAGCAAACAATCGCTCGTAAAAGTAAAACAAGTAGTAAGTCGTAATTCCAAAGCACTTTCGTTTTTTAATTCTAAAACAAGAATAACTACTGATTTTACTAATATCGAGGAAGCAGACGTTTATATAATTGCTGTAAATGATGATGCAATAGCCACTGTTTCTCAATATCTTAAAAATAAAAAAGGAATCGTAACCCATACCTCAGGAAGTGTTGCTATGCAAAGCATAAAAAATAACGGTAATCGTGGTGTTTTTTATCCTTTGCAAACCTTTACCAAAGGGCAAGAAATAAGTTTTAAAGAGATTCCTATTTGTATAGAAGCAGAAAAAGAGGATAGTAAAAGGGTATTAAAAGAGCTTGCGTCTTTAATATCTAATAGCGTTTACAATGTTTCTTCTAGCGAACGAAAGGCATTGCATTTGGCTGCTGTTTTTGTAAATAATTTTACCAATCACCTGTATAGTATTGGTGCAGAAATTTGCAGAGAGGCTAATTTATCTTTTGACTTATTAAAGCCACTAATTACAGAAACGGCCAATAAAGCGGCTCTAATTGACCCTAAAAATGCACAAACGGGGCCAGCAAAAAGAAAAGATTATAAAACTATGGATGCGCATTTAGAATTACTTAAAAATGAAAAAAACAAAGATATATACGCACTTCTAAGCGATGCAATAAAAAATAAATATGGAAAAGAGTTATAAAGAATATTTAGCAAATATTACCACATTTGTGTTCGATGTGGATGGTGTGTTTACGGACGGAAATGTGCTTGTTGATGCGGAAGGCGAGCTTTTAAGGACTATGAATGTTAAAGATGGGTATGCTCTTAAAACTGCTATACAAAAAGGATATAATGTATGTATAATTACAGGAGGCACCAACGCAGGGGTAAAAGTAAGATTACAAGGTTTAGGTGTTACGGATATTTATATGGGTGCACACCTAAAAATTAAACCATTAAAAGAATATTTAGAAACAAATAATATTGCCCCAGAAAATGTACTGTATATGGGCGATGATTTACCAGATATTCCCCCAATGCAGGCTGTAGGTTTACCTACTTGCCCACAAGATGCAGTGAAAGAAGTAAAAGCTGTTGCTAAATACATATCCCATAAAAATGGAGGTAATACTTGTGTTCGAGATGTTATAGAACAAGTATTAAAAGTTCGTGGAGATTGGTTAGATAATTACAGTGCATCAAACGACTAAAATGTTAGTAGACAAAATAGAAGGTTTTAAAGTTATTCTTGCTTCGGGTTCTCCTAGAAGACAACAGTTTTTTAAAGAATTAAATATCCCTTTTGAAATTCGTCTAAAAGATGTCGATGAAATTTACCCAGATACACTTCAAGGGGCTGAAATATCGGACTATTTAGCCATTTTAAAAGCATCTCCTCAAAAAGAAGAGATAGTAGAAAAGGAAATATTGATAACCTCGGATACCGTAGTGTGGCACAATAAGGAATCTTTAGCTAAAGCTGCAAATGCGAATGAAGCTTATGAAATGTTACGAAAATTATCCGGAGAATGGCACCAAGTTATAACATCGGTCTGTTTTACTACTTCAGAAAAGCAAATCGTAGTAAACCATACCACCAAAGTAAAGTTTAAAGAACTTAACGATAAAGAAATTTGGTATTACATAGAGAACTTTAAACCCTTTGACAAAGCAGGCGCATATGGCATTCAAGAATGGATAGGCCTAATTGCCATTGAAGAAATTCAAGGCTCCTATACTAATGTTGTTGGGCTACCTACGCAATTGGTTTACGATACTTTAATGAATATTACAAAGGAATAAAGTGTTGACAGATTATCACCAAGGCTCTAATTTGTTTCAACCTAAAAATAAAAAAAAATATTTAACCTAAAGTTAAAACGGCTCATTATACTATTATTTTTTTTTTGTAATTTTAATAAAGAACATGAAGCATCTAAAAGCAAAAAAAAATATTTTAAAAAACTTATTCCGTATATGTTTATTACTGTTATTATTTTCTTGTGGAAATAATAACAAAGATAGAGTACAGAATAAAGTAACTCCATCTAAAACAAAAGAGAAAACTGTACCAAAAAGAAAAATATCCCCTGAATTTAAAAAATACTGGTACTCAGGTACTGCAGAAATATCCTCCTACCAACTTAGCCAGGCTCGTTATGGAGAAATGCGAGAAGGAAAAGCAGTTCTTGTATATGTTACCGAGCCTTTTCTTGCGGATAAACAAGTAAAAGCGGACCAAAATAACCCAAGTAATATTCCTGTATTAAAATTAAATACAACCAAAAAATACCATACAGGTGTGTACCCTTACTCTATTATGACCAGTAGCTTTTATAGTGTTCATGACAATCAGCATGCTACAAAAGTTTCTTTTTCAGCACAAGAATGGTGCGGGCACGTTTATGCACAAATAAATAATAAAGAAGATTATAAAGTAACCTCTCACTCTTACTTTGAAAGTGAAGGTAATCAAGATTTTTCATTGTCAAAGGATATTTTAGAAAATGAAATTTGGAATAAGATAAGAATTAACCCTTCTGATCTTCCCATTGGAAATTTAAGCGTAATACCTTCTTTAGAATATGTTCGGTTATCTCATAAAGAGCTAAAAACTTATAAAGCTATCGCGACGATAGAAACTAAAGGTGATTTTGATTACTATACTCTCTCTTACCCACAATTAGAAAGAACGGTAACTGTACAATATGCTAACAGCTTCCCATATACAATCGAAGGTTGGAAAGAAACATTTCTCGGTGGATTCGGTAAAAACAAAAAGCAATTAACCTCCTCTGCAAAAAGAATAAAAACGATTACATCTCCGTATTGGAGCAAAAACGCAAATAAACATTTGTACTTAAGAGATAGCTTAGGACTATAGCTATTTAATAGTGTAGCCAGAAACTATTAGATATAATAAAAAATGAAAGAATACATAACAAATCATCAATTTCAATTATCTGCTACGGTAATAACAATAGCTGCATTCTTAATTGTAAAATTTATTATCACCAAACTTATTAGAAAAATAGGCCGTAAAAGCAATATTGTTGAGGCACGTTCTAGGCTAGTAAACAAATATATTAGCATAATAATGTATTTCTTAGTAGTAGGCATATTAACCTTTATTTGGGGTGTAAACTTAAGGGAAGTAGCAGTGTTATTTTCTTCCATTTTCGCAATTTTAGGCATTTCATTATTTGCACAATGGTCTATACTTAGTAATGTTACGGCTGGAGTTATCTTATTTTTCGCCTATCCATTTAAGATTGGAGACAGAGTAAGAATATTGGATAAAGATTTGGATAGCGATGGTCCTTATTTAATAGAAGACATAAAAGCCTATCATGTTAGTTTAAGAAAAAAAAGTGGGGAATTGTTAGTATACCCTAATAGCTTAATGATGCAAAAGGCCGTATCCTTATTAAAAGAGAAAAAGAAAAAAGAATAATTCCCTATACTGTTAAAGAATTTCTAAAATAAAACTAAAGGGCCTTAATCTTTATATCTTTGGTAGTAAACTAAACTTAAAATATGCTCCAACGATTGGTATCTTGCATTGTTGCAATTCTAGTAACAACCTCTATTTTTTCACAAGCACCAAAAAAACATACACCATCAGAAATCTACCATGCCATACAAAAGCTTAATTTCTTAGGTACGGCCTTATATATTGCTGCGCACCCTGATGATGAAAATACTAGGCTTATTTCTTACTTATCGAATGAGGTAAAAGCAAGAACCGGTTATTTATCTTTAACAAGAGGAGATGGCGGGCAAAATATTATTGGTCCAGAATTAAGAGAATTATTGGGAGTATTAAGAACGCAAGAATTATTAAAAGCTCGGAGTATAGACGGTGGCGAGCAATTTTTTAGTAGAGCGAATGATTTTGGATATTCTAAACACCCAGATGAAACCTTAAAAATATGGAATAAAAAGGAAATTCTAGGAGACGTTGTTCGTACCATTAGAACCTTTAAACCAGATATTATTATAAATAGATTTGACCATCGTAGCCCAGGAAGCACACACGGTCATCATACTTCCTCTGCAATGCTAAGTGTAGAAGCTTTTGAGTTGGCTAACAACCAAGACTCTTATTCTAAGCAATTAGAGACAACTGAAGTATGGAAACCACAACGCCTATTTTTTAATACATCCTGGTGGTTTTATGGTAGCCAAGAAAAATTTGAAAAAGCAGATAAATCTAAAATGCTAAATGTTGATATTGGAGTATACTATCCAATGTTAGGAATTTCTAATAATGAAATAGCGGCAATAGCTAGTAGTCAGCATTTATGCCAAGGTTTTGGTCGCTTATCTCAAAGAGGTACAACCCAAGAATATGTAGAATTACTAAAAGGAGATTTACCAAAGAATAAAAATGACTTATTCGAAGGAATAAACACTACTTGGTCTAGAATAGAAGGAGGTAATGCCATTGGTGCAATTTTAACTAAAGTAGAAAAAGAGTTTAACTTTAAAAACCCTTCTATACATATCCCAGAATTAGTTAAGGCCTATGCTTTATTACAAAACAGTAAAGATGAACACTGGAAAACTCTAAAATCTTTAGAGCTAAGAAATATCATTAAAGATTTAGCCGGATTACATTTGGAGGCATTTGCAGCTGCTCCAGAGGCAAACCCTGGAGAAACAGTAGATGTTAGCATCGAAGTAATTAATAGAAGTAATTCTCCTATACTTTTAAAGAAAATTATTTTGCAAGAGAATGGAGAAAAGCACGAAAACATTACTTTAACAGAAAACCTAAGAATAGATTTAAAATCTAAATTATTAATACCAGAAAACACAAAATACACTAATCCTTATTGGCTAAATGAAAAAGGCACTCTTGGAATGTATACCGTAAAAAACAAAACCTTTTTAGGAATGCCAGAAACACCAAGAGCGTTTAAGGCAACTTATGTTTTAGATTTTAATGGTTCTGAAATAACTTTCACCAAACCTGTAGTGTTTAAACATGGAAAAAGAGACAAAGGAGAACTCTTTCAGCCTTTTGAAATAGTTCCAGAAGCTACTGCTAGTTTTAAAGACAAAGTACTAATTTTTGCAGATAATAAATCTAAAAAAGTCGGAATTACTATTAAAGCACACAAAAACAATATAAAGGGAGAAGTTCAATTATGCTTTGATAAAACATGGCAAGTAGAACAAGAAACAAAAGCCTTTAATATTGCTAAAAAAGGAGATGAGCAAATTATTTACTTTGAGTTAAGCCCACCAGAAAATGAAAATGAAAGTTTCATTTCTCCGATAATAAAGGTTAATGGTAAAGAAATTTCCAAAGAATTAGTAACTATTGCTTACGACCATATCCCAACTCAAACCATATTACTACCTTCTAAAGCTAAAGTGGTTCGTTTAAATATAAAAAAAGCAGGAGAAAATATTGGCTATATTATGGGAGCTGGTGATAAAGTTCCAACAAGTCTAGAACAAATAGGATATACGGTTCATACGATAGACCCTTCCTCTATTACAAAAGGATCTCTACAAAAGTATGATGCTGTTGTTCTTGGTATTCGTGCTTATAATGTGGTCGAAGAATTAAAATTTAAACAACCATTTTTACTAGATTATGTTAAAGAAGGTGGTAATTTAATAGTACAATATAATACGGCTGGTAGATGGGGTAAACAAATTGAAAATCTAGCACCTTACACATTGGAGATATCCAGAGACAGAGTTACAGATGAAAATTCGGAGGTAAAAATACTCGCAAAAAACCACTCTTTAATAAACTTCCCAAATACCATTACAGAGAAAGATTTTAATGGTTGGGTACAAGAAAGAGGCCTCTATTTTCCGAACAAATGGGATAGACAGTTCTCCCCTATTTTACAAATGAAAGACCAAGGTGAGTCTGCAAAAAAAGGAAGTCTATTAGTAGCTCCATACGGCAAAGGAAATTATATATATACTGGATTAAGTTTCTTTAGAGAATTACCTGCCGGAGTTCCTGGTGCTTACAAACTATTTTCTAATATGATTTCTATAGGAAAAGATAATGTTGAATCTAACATAAAAGTAAAAGGATGAAAAATGAAGTAAAACAATTTGCTTGGAAAAAGGAATATACTCTTGTACTTTTCCTTAACATTTGTTACGTTCTTATATTTTTCTATTTAATGATTAGTTTTTCGTAATATGGAAATAATAGATTGGGTAATATTATGCGGAACACTTGTGTTCATTGTAGTTTATGGTGTATGGAAAACAAAAGGAAGCACCAATGTAGATGATTATATTCGTGGAGGAAATGAAGCTAAATGGTCTACCATAGGGCTATCTGTAATGGCTACACAAGCTAGTGCAATTACATTTTTATCTACTCCAGGTCAGGCTTTTCATGATGGGATGGGGTTTGTCCAGTTTTACTTTGGTTTGCCCTTGGCTATGATTATCATTTGTATGGTTTTTATACCGTTATACCATAAAATGAAGGTCTATACGGCTTATGAGTTTTTAGAAAGTAGATTCGATTTAAAAACAAGAACTCTTGCTGCTATATTATTTTTAATTCAGCGTGGATTAGCGGCTGGAATAACCATATTCGCACCTTCCATTATTTTATCCGCAGTGCTTGGTTGGGATTTAAAAGTGCTAAATATAATTATAGGAACTTTAGTAATAATATATACTGTATCCGGAGGCACCAAAGCTGTAAGCGTCACCCAAAAACAGCAAATGTTTATTATTATGACAGGTATGTTTATTACCTTCTTCTTTATTCTGAGTTATTTGCCAGAGGATATTTCTTTTAGCAAAGCTTTAAAAATTGCGGGCGCTAGCGACAAGTTGAATATTCTCGATTTTAGTTTTAATACAAAAAGTAGATATACCTTTTGGAGTGGTATTACAGGAGGGCTTTTCCTTTTCCTTTCCTATTTTGGTACAGACCAGAGTCAAGTACAACGTTATCTATCGGGCAAGTCTATTCGCGAAAGTCAGTTGGGATTGGTTTTTAATGGAATATTTAAAATTCCTATGCAGTTCTTTATTCTTCTAATAGGAGTAATGGTTTTTGTTTTTTACCAATACAACCCTTCTCCTTTGAATTTTAACCCATCTGCAACAGAAACTGTTTTAAATTCGGAATTTAAAGAAGATTATTCTATACTTCAAAAAAATCAGGTAGAATTAGAAGAAGAGAAAAGGATAGCACAAAACAAGTTTTCAGCAGCATTAGACCTTAAAGAATATACGGCTGTAGAAGAAGCAAAACAACATATAAAACAAATAAACAGAAAGGATAGTCTAAATAGAGTAACGGCAAAAACGATAATAAAAAAGGCTAATAAAAATACAGAAACAAATGACAAAGATTATGTCTTTATTCATTTTATACTAAACAACCTACCTAAAGGCTTAATAGGTCTCTTATTAGCCGTTATTTTATCTGCAGCAATGTCATCCACAGCCTCAGAATTAAATGCTCTAGGTACCATTACAGCTTTAGATCTTTACAAACGAAACCAAACTACAGACAAAACTGAAAACCATTATGTTGCAGCATCTAAATGGTTTACGTTACTTTGGGGCGTTATTGCCATTCTTATTGCTTGTATTGCTAATCTGTTCGACAACTTAATACAGTTAGTCAACATAATCGGAAGTGTTTTTTATGGTAATGTTTTAGGTATTTTTCTACTAGCTTTCTTTTTTAAATATATAAAAGGAAACGCCGTCTTTTTCGCTGCTGTCCTAACACAATTAATCATATTTATTATATATTATTACAGCATACACATATACTCTTCTGGTGAAGAAAAATTGGGTTACCTATGGTTAAACTTCATTGGAGCTGCCTTGGTCATTTTTATTGCATTTATGTTTGAGATTTTTGGTAGATTATTAAAAAAACCACCCCTTAAGACATAATCTACTAATACTTTACCAACATTAGGTTTTTATTGTATTTTGTAGGTTTCCATAAAATTACATTTAAGATTAGGTGTAATACATATAAAATTTAGACATGAAATTATTAGATACTTCATTAAAATATCATGTTAAACAAAAAATATTAGTTGCTGTAGATTGCATAATTTTTGGGTTTGATTCTAAAAACTTAAAACTTCTCTTATTTAAAAGAAAAGTAGAACCCTTAAAAGGAAAGTGGTCTTTAGTAGGTGCTTTTGTAAAAAATGATTTATCGATAAAGAATGCAGCTAAACAAATTCTATTAGAATCTACAGGCCTTAAAGACATATATTTAGATGAGTTAAAAACATATGGCAATGTCGAGAGAGACCCAGGAGAAAGAGTTATCTCTATTGCTCATTATAGCCTTATTGGTATTAATGATTTTGATATTGAAAATGTAAAAGAGTTCGATGCAGCATGGTTTAATATTAATGACATACCCGATTTAATTCTAGATCACAAACAAATGGTGGATGATGCTATAGTGGAACTAGGCAATAAAGTAAGGTACCAGCCCATTGGGTTTAATCTACTACCCAAATACTTTACACTTCCCGAACTACAAACTTTGTATGAATGCATATACCAAAGAACATTAGATTCTAGAAATTTTAGAAAGAAAATATTATCCCTAAATATTTTAACAAAAACGGATAAGAAAGACCAATCGAACTCAAAAAAAGGAGCCTTTCTTTATTGTTTTAATAAGGAAATGTTTGATGAATTAATTGCTAAAGGGTATAATTTTGAAATTTAAAAAGGGGTTAAATCATTATTAAATGTAAAATTTACATTTATAAAATATAACGTATCTTGCAATAAATAATCATTGATTTTTTTTGTTATGATAAAAGATAGCGTAGTACAATTTTTCAAAGATAATTACTCTCCAAATCCAGTAATTGTACGATCTCCAGGAAGGGTAAATATAATAGGGGAACATACCGATTACAACTTAGGATTTGTTTTGCCTGCTTCTATAGAAAAAGCAATCTATTTTGCTTTACAATTAAATGGTACAAACACATTTAACATAGAAGCATTTTTAACTCTACCAGAAAAAATAAGCTTAGACGCAAAAGGAAATGGTCCAGAGTTTTCATGTTTTTGGGGAAAGTATTTTAAAGCTATCATAGAAATATTAAACGAGAAAAATTACCCATTAAAGGGTGTTGATTTTGTTTTTGGAGGCGACATTCCTATAGGCTCTGGACTTTCCTCTTCCGCTGCCTTATGCTGCGGTTTTACATATGCACTTTCTAAGATACTTCATTTAAATATAGATAGAACTGAGATTGCAAAAATTGGACAAGAAGCAGAACACAGAATAGGACTTAACTGTGGTTTAATGGATCAATATGCGGTTCTTTTTGGAAAAAAAGGAAACGCATTATTTTTAGACTGTAAAGATTTAAGTTACAAATATGTACCAATTAACCTTGTTGGTTACAGTTGGGTTCTTATAAACTCTAAGATTACCCACGAATTAGCTGTAGGAAACGAATACAACGAGCGTAGACAATCCTGTGAAGCGATAGTTGAAAAAGCAAAAGAAAACAACTCTAATGTAGCCTCTTTAAGAGATGTTTCTGAAGATGCAATCATGGCAATTAAAAATGACGTAGATACTACTGATTTTAAACGTGCTTTATATGTTATCCAAGAGAATGAACGTGTTTTAAAGATGATTAAAGCACTAGAGAATGGAGATGCCAAGGAAGTTGGAAATATATTATTGGCAGGTCATAAATCCATGTCTACAGATTTTGAAATTAGTACTTCAGAAATAGATTACCTGGTAAATGTAAGCCAAGAACAAGATGGTGTAGTAGGATCCAGAATGATGGGTGGTGGCTTTGGTGGTTGCACAATTAACCTAATAAAAGACAAAAACGTAGATAAAGCTGTTAAAAAAATATTAACAGCTTATAAAGAAGAAACAGGTATTACCCCAGAATGCTACCATTTACAAATAGACGATTCTGTACAAACACTAAACTCTTAAGTTACATGAACGATAATTTTAATGCAACACCACACAGACGTTATAATATTCTAACTGGAGAATGGGTATTAGTTTCTCCACATAGAAATAAAAGACCTTGGCAAGGAAAAAAGGAAGAAACTACAAAAGCAGAAGTAATTAGCCACGACCCTAGCTGTTATTTATGTGCTACAAATACAAGAATTAACGGAGAGGTAAATCCGGATTATAAAAATACATTCGTATTCTCTAATGATTTTGGAGCATTACTCCCGGATGGTATAAATTTTAAAGAGGACAACGGTCTTTTAAAAGCGGAAAGTGAAACAGGGATATGTAAGGTTATTTGTTTTTCTCCAAATCATTCTCTAACACTGCCAAAAATGGAAATTTCAGATATAGAAAAGGTAATTTCTACTTGGCAAAAAGAATACCAAGAGCTTGGAGCCAAACCAGAAATTAATCATGTGCAAATCTTTGAAAACAAAGGGGCTATTATGGGGTGCAGTAATCCGCATCCACATGGACAAATTTGGGCACAAAAATCTATACCAAATGAAGTTCTAAAAAAGACGGAGAAGCAAAAAGAATATTTCCAAAAACACAGAAAGAGTTTGTTAACTGCATATTTAGAACAAGAACTAAAGACAAAGGAACGTATTATTTCTGAGAATGATAGTTTTGTTAGTTTGGTACCTTTTTGGGCTGTTTGGCCTTATGAGGTTATGATTATTCCAAGAAAGCACAGGACGAGTATTAAAGAACTTAGCACAAAGGAAAGAACAGATTATGCAGAGCAATTAAAAGTTGTTACCCAGAAATACGACAAATTGTTTGACACTTCTTTCCCTTATTCTTCGGGAATTCATCAAGCACCTACCAACGGAAAATATCCAGAATGGCACTTTCATATGAGCTTCTACCCTCCTCTATTGCGCTCTGCAACAGTAAAGAAATTTATGGTTGGGTATGAAATGTTTGGGATGCCTCAAAGAGATATTACCGCAGAATTAGCAGCAAATAGTTTACGAGAACTATAATAGAACTTTTATACATTAGAAAATCCCAAAACCATATTTATGGTTTTGGGATTTTCTAATATATTTTCTAATGGCGGTTTACTCTACTTCAATACCCCACGCACTTAAAGAATCTTTATTCATTTTTACATAATCCGCATTACCTGCTTCTTTAGCACCAGCCAAAGACCTTTTAGCAGCAGCAATTGCATTTTTGTTATCTCCTAATTTTGCATAGATAAGAGACTGTTTTCTAGACATCCAATACGCTTTATCATTTAAAGAAACCGCTTTATTAATCCATTCTTGGGCTTTCTTTAAATCCTTATCTGCTTCTAAGTAATAAGATGCTGCAGCAAAATAATCGTTCGCAGACGGACCGTTCATTACTTTTTCTATGCTTTTAGATGCTTTTGCTTCCGTAGGAACAGAAAAAGGAACGTTTACCATTGTTTTATCCCATAAAAGCCCCAAAGATGCTCCATTATTACTTAAGTCATCAATAGTAGCTGTAAAACTTTCTACAGACATAGGCAATGAGTAAACTTCCACAGTAGCTTTCGCTGCAACTAAACTTTCATCCCATTTTTCTGGAGTACCCCAATTTTCTGTGTTAGCATAAAAGATAACTTCCCATGTTGTTTTTCCTGGTTTTGTAAAAACAGCATAAGAACCTGCCTTAAGTGTACTACCATTAATGGTAACAGCATCACTAAAAGAAATAATAGTGTTTTTGTTAGCTCCTGTTCTCCATAATATATCGAAAGGAACTAAGTTTCCAAATACTTCTCTACCTCGCATAGATGGTCTAGAATATTCTAAAGTAACATCTGTAAGTCCTACTTTTTGTTCTAATTTAGAGAACGGACTTGGTGCTGGTGTTGTAATCTGTGCATTCATTGTAAAGGATGCCACAACAACAAAAGCTAATAAAATTATTTTTTTCATTTGATCAATAGTTTTTTAGTTCTAGCAAAACTACACATTAAGCAGAGGCTCATTTGTTAATTAATCCTTAAATAACTAGAATTAGTAGCATTCCATAAGCACAAAAAAACTAGAATTCATTTTTGTTTAATTATTATCAACAACAATTAAACAAAATAAGTATATTTGAGATATGAAATTGTACCAATTACACGCAAAGCAAGTGCTACCAATATCGCAAAAAGAGGCTTGGAATTTTCTAGTCAATCCGGCTAACTTAAAAAAAATTACGCCAGACTATATGGGCTTTAACATTCTGACTAAACAAGATAGAAAAATGTACCCTGGACAGATTATCCATTACAAGGTAAATCCTTTGCCTGGAATAAAAACAAAATGGGTTACCGAAATAACACATGTTAAGGATGGCGAGTATTTTGTAGACGAACAAAGGTTTGGCCCTTATTCTTTATGGCATCATAAACACTTTATAAAATCTACGAATAAAGGTGTCATTATGGAGGATATAGTAGACTATAAAATACCTATGGGCTTCTTAGGCCAAATTGCTCATTACTTATTAGTCAAAAAAAAAATTACAAGAAATTTTCTCGTATAGAACTCTAAAGCTCGAAGAGTTGTTTGGAAAAGTAGAGAATCATATTCCAGAATTAAAATTCAAATCTATTTAGTATGAAAAAAAATATTCTTATCATAGGAGCTTCTAGTGGTATAGGAAACTCCATCGTAGAGAAAACAAAAAAAGATTATAATATATACGTGGCCAATAGAACATCCGCCAATTTAAACTTAAAGGAAGTTACCTATATTAGTTTCGATGCAACTAAAGATGTTTTAGACGATTTATTAATACCAGATATTATTCATGGGTTAATTTATTGTCCTGGTAGTATAAATCTAAAACCATTTAAAATGTTACAAATAGAAGCTATAAGGCAAGATATGGAAATTAATTTTTTTAGCATGGTCAATGTTATTAGTAGTATCATTCCTAAAATGACAGAAAAAGCAAGTATTCTTATG
>NZ_JADGES010000086.1 GCF_016744255.1 Maribacter sp. | reverse complement strand
AAGAAGAAAATTAAAAGATTATAACTACAAATTTCAAAGTGGACATAGTAGTATTGATGAAATAGAAAAAGAGCCTGCTTATAAAAGACAAGGGGTAAACTTAAATGATAATGGAGTAGAAAATAGAGTTTCTAGAACCACACTAGGCTCGGATAGTAATGATGAAATTCAGTTGCGATCTAACAATTCTTTTTTACATGACAATGTAGATTAAGAAAGGTTCCTTAATAAGCTTATTAAACCCGAAAATAGAAACTATTTTCGGGTTTATTTTTTATCTTCGTATTTCTAAAATTTACAGTTATGAGCTTACAATCAAAGGTTATGGAACAGATGAAAACTGCTATGAAAGCAAAAGATTCTGTTGCTTTAGAATCGTTAAGAGCAATAAAATCAGAATTGTTGTTGGCGCAAACTGGAACAGGTTCTGGTGCTGAAATATCTGAAGAAGAAGAGATAAAGCTTGTTCAAAAGCTAGTAAAACAAAGAAAGGATAGCGCAACTATTTTTACAGATCAAGGTAGAGCAGATTTGGCAGAGCCAGAATTGGCTCAAATAGCAATAATTGAGCAATTTTTACCAGAACAATTAACAGAAGAAGAAGTAGAAAAAATAGTTGTAAAAACTATTGCAACTGTAGGAGCTTCTGGTATGAAAGATATGGGGAAAGTTATGGGAATGGTTTCTAAAGAAGTATCGGGTAAAGCAGATGGTAAAACAATATCTACCTTAGTAAAAAAGTTGCTTTCGTAAAAATATTTAAGGCCTCGTAGTTCAACTGGATAGAATATCAGATTTCGGCTCTGATGGTTGGGGGTTCGAATCCCTTCGAGGTCACAAAAAAAACAATCTCATCTGGGATTGTTTTTTGCTTTAAGACAGATTTGATTAGGCTTATTCTCTATCAATATCGATTATGATTTTTTGGTCATACATGGTTTTTATTTCTTCTTTAGAATAACCATAGGCTTTTTTAGAATAATTTTCTTCTTTATCTATTTTATAAATTTTAGAGCTTCTTCCAATTTCGTAATCGTTTAATTGCATATAGACAGAGTCTTTGCTCACGTGTATAATTCTCATGGTAGAGTATTGAGAATCTTCGGTTTTGTAATCATAAATATCTCCAGCTAGGGGAGTTAATAAATATTGAGTTTCGTTTTCTTTGTCATTTCTTCCAGCAAAACCAGCAGCTATAAATAATGCGATAAACAAAAACAAACCTGAAAATTGCCAAATAGGGCCTTTGGTTTCCTGTTTTACCGTATGACATTCTTTTTTCATTTCGGCAGACATTTCTTTAAAACTCAGGGTGTGTTTGCAATGTTGACACTCTGAAACTGCTTTTTTTCTTATAGGAAATACTGGTATCCAAAAAATGTGCGCATGGCTTCTAAAAATACTATATGTAATTTGTCCTTTGGTTTGGCAATGATTGCAGCTAATACTGTTTGAAGATATTTTAGAACCAATGTACGCTGTTCTACTTCCGAATATAATCATGATTTTTCTGTTTTGGGTTGGTTTGGTAAATACAAAAGTTGCTATAAGTTGGCAAATATATGGTTGTGCTCTTCTGTAAAATACCCTTCTACTACTTCTCTTATGTGCTGTTCTTGTAGGGTAGAATTGGCAGTTTTGTATTCTTCTTGTATAAGCTTAGTAGCAGGGAATGTCTCGCAATGTAATTCTTCTCCTTTCTCGTTAGTTACTTTGTAAGTAGCTGTTGCTTCTAAAAGTTTTTTTCCAGAAATGAAAAGCGTTTTATGCTCTTCTTCTTTATTAGAGTTTAGGGAATTGTAGGCGGTACTTTCTAATAAGACATCCGATTTTAAAGTAGAATGTTTTTTTGTAGTTTCGGTTGTTTTTTTGTCATTGCTACAAGAAACAAATAATGTAGTAATGGTGATAAGTAGAATTTGATATTTCATAATTGTAATGTTTTAGAACACTACAAAGTTCCGTATATCAAGCCCTGAAGAGTACACCTTAAAAGGTGAAATGTTGCCCCCTGTTTTCAGGGACGGGTGTTTTTTAAAAGAACAAAATTTAGCGGAGTTGTATTTTTTCATTCATCTAAAAGCCCCATTTTAATAGCGTGTTTGGTTAAGCCTGCAAGGTTTTTTACTTGCAGTTTAGAGATGAGATTTTTTCTATAACTTTCAATAGTGTGTTTACTTAAAAATAAGATATCTGCAATTTCTTGGGTGGTATTTTCTTCGGCAATTAATTTTAAGACTTCTTTTTCCCTAGTAGTAAGAACAACTTCTTTGTTCTTTTTTTCTTGAAACATGGCATCTGTATAGGCTCTTTTTATCTCTTTAGAAAAGTATTTTTCGCCTTTTACTATTGTGCGTATGGCGGAAAGTAATTCTTCTTTTTCTGCATTTTTTGGTACATAACCATCTACATTATTCCGGATTAGTTGGTCTATCATTTGCCCATCAATATGCATGCTTACTACTAATGTTTTTAGAGTAGGGTGTTTTTCTTTTACTATTTTATTGAGTTCTATGCCGCCTATCTCAGGCATAGTTAAATCTGTAATTAATAAATGAATATCTGCAGCACCATTTATATCTAAATATTTTACTACTTGCGCACCGTTTTTAGCTGTTAATGTAACGGAAAATTCAGGAGCTTCTTTTAGAATACTCAGAAGGCCATCAATAAACATTTTATGGTCGTCGGCAATAATTAGGTTATACTTCATGGTTATTATTTTTATTTATAGGTATTTCTATGGAAATAATAGTACCTCTATTTTTTAAAGAATCTATATGTATGTTTCCTGCTAATTCGGAAACTCTATTTTTTATATTTTTAAATCCAATTCCGTCAGAAGCTGTTTTACTATCGAAGCCAACGCCATTATCTTCAAACATTAAAGAAATCTCTTTTTCTATAAAATTTAAATGGATGTCTACTTTTTTTGCTTTGGCATGCTTTAAAGTATTAGTCGTTAATTCTTGAATAATTTTAAATAACTCCATCTGAATTTTATCGTCTATAGAATTTAATTCTTCTATACTATGAGGATAAAAATCAATATTTAGCTGGCCAGTTTTGCTTATGTTAGTTAGGTATTCTTGAATGAGGCCAGTAATATTATTTTGCCTATATTTTTTTGGAACTAATGTGTGCGATATGTCTCTTACTAACTGGTATGTATCATCTAGTTGTTGTGATATGTTTTTTAATTGATGATCGGAATTTTGGATACTTGAAATTTGAAGCTTTATACCTGCAAGGTTTCCGCCAATACTATCGTGTAATTCTTGAGCAATACGTTTACGCTCGTCATCTTGCCCTGCCATGGATGCTTTTATTAAGTTTAATTCTTGTTCTTGTTTTAAGGAAGTAACTTTTTGCTCGTTAATTTCTTTCTGTTTATTTGTGAGCTCGCTTTGTGTTTGTAATTTTTGATAGTACATATATAGAAGTCCAATCACTGGGATTAAAATAATTAGGAACCCAATTAAAAATGCATTTTTTATAGTTTTTTGCCTCTTTAGCTCCGCATCTTTTATAATCTGATTTTCTTCGAGTTTAGAAATTTCTTTTTCTTTTTCTAGAGTTTCATATTGTATTTCTAGCTCTTTAATAATTTCTCTTTGCTGATTAGATTTTATCTCATTAAGAACGCCAAACAGTTGGGTCATAACAGCATAAGCATTTTTATAATCTTCTTGTTTGTTATAGCTTTTAGCTTGTAAAATAAGTAGTTCTTTCTGAAATTGTAAATTTTCGCTATCCACTGCATTTATATAGGCCATGGATAGGCCTATTAAAGCTGTTTCGTGATTGCCTTGATTGTAATAATATTTTGCTAATAATAAGGAGCCTTCAAAATATATGGCGTCAAATCCATTTTCTTTTGCTTCATTTCTAGTAGTTTCATAACCTTGAAACGCAAGGCCTAAATTTTCTTTTGCTTCATTAAGTTTAGCAAGTTCTAACTTTGTAGTTAATCGCATTTCTATATCATTCAAGGAGTCTGATATTTTCAGGGCATCTTTATAGAATAGTTCTGCTGTATGGTATTCTTTTTTAAACCTATGCGCTTTTCCTAAAAAAATATTATTTTTAATCTTAAGGGAAGGGAATTCTGGGGAAAATTCAACTAAAGACTTATTTAGAATAGCTATTGCTTTATCGGTTTTAGATTGCAGAATATAACATTTTGCTAGACCTAATTTATTTTTATACCTATATTCTGTATAATTAGAATCTTCAGCGTCTTGTAAGCCTTGAATATGCCATTTTATCGAGTTGTCGATAAGGCCATTCATATAACTTCCTGTGCCTAAGTAATAATGAATTTTGGCGTATTGCCTTTGTTTTACATGTTCTGTTTCGTTCCAATTTCCAATTTCTTTTAAATAGATATTACTATAGTGTAAAATGGAATCGGTATTACTTTTTTGAGTATGGTGTATAATAAGTTGCTCTAGTACAGAGAAGCGTTGTACTCCATATTCAGAGTTTTTTAATTGCTTAAAATACGGTTTTAATGATTTAGGACTAGATCTTTTAGACCAGCCAAAGCTTATTGTTTGTGTACTATTGCTTATAGTGTCTGTAGGAGTATTTTGCCCATAAATTAATATAGGAAAGAAGAATACACAGAATAGCATACTCTTTGTTAGAAAAATTATTTTTTTATAGGTTCTATTTTTTCTGATATTCATTTTACTACCTATTGGACTATTTGTCATAGTTATTTCTTTAAGCAAATATGCTAAATACTTAAACTATTAAAGTTAATATATGGCAAATTTGGTGCTTTTAAAACCATAAGAAAACACCGAAATTAGTATTAAATATATCCCTGAAAACAGGGTTTTTATTTGGTTATTTATTTTGTAGAATAGAGCTCATGATTAGTTTAGCATGAATCCTAGAATTCTCAATAAACCATTTATGGGTTTCCATACCGCCACAAACAACACCAGCTAAATATACTCCCGAGATGTTAGTTTCCATGGTGTCTGGATTGTATTGCGGCAATTTTTTTTCATCCTTAGATAAATAAACCCCAGACATTTCTAGAAATTTAAAATTCGGGCGGTATCCAGTTAAGGCTATGACAAAATCATTTTCCAGGGTTTCTGTTCCTTTGTTGTTTTCGAGGATAATTGTATTAGGGGTTATTTCCTTAACGGTAGTGTTGTAATGTGCTGTAATGCTTCCTTCGTCAATACGGTTTATAATATCTGGTCTTACCCAATATTTAATCCTAGATCCAACTTTAGACCCTCTAATAATTAGGGATACTTCTGCTCCTTTACGCCAACATTCCAAGGCTGCATCTACAGAGGAATTACTAGCTCCTATTACTGCTACTTTTTGTCCAGAATAGTAATGCGGGTTTTTATAATAATGTGTTACTTTTTTTAAATCCTCTCCAGGGACATGTAACAAGTTGGGAATGTCATAAAATCCTGTCGCAATTACAATATGAGAAGCTGTATAGGAGGTTTTGGTTGAAGTTATATGGAATAGTTCTTCCTCTTTCTTAACATCTATAACTTCTTCAAATAATTTAATATTTAGGTTGTTACCTGTCACTATTCTTCTGTAATACTCTAAAGCTTCGTTTCTTTTGGGTTTTGCTTCAACAGCAATAAATGGAATATTATCAATCTCTAATCTTTCAGAGGAAGAGAAAAATTGCATATTATCAGGGTAATTATATAAAGAGTTTACTATGGGGCCTTTTTCTAGAATAACATAACGTAATCCTTTTTTTTGTGCTTCTAATCCACAAGCTATGCCTATAGGGCCCCCTCCAATAATTACAACATCTAATAGGCTCATTATCCAGCTATTGTTTTTAATTCTTCAATAGTAGCGATTGGATCTTTGCTCTTAAAAACAAAACTACCTGCTACTAAAACATCTGCACCTGCTTCTGTAAGAGCTGCAGCATTTTTAGAAGTTACCCCGCCATCTATTTCTATTAAGGTATTTGCTCCTTTTCTGGTAATTAGCTCTTTCAGGGCAGTTACTTTGTTATATGTGTTTTCTATAAAGGATTGTCCTCCAAAGCCAGGGTTAACACTCATTAAGCAAACTACATCAATATCGTTTATTGTGTCCTCTAGAAGATTAACACTGGTATGTGGGTTTAAAGCCACGCCAGCCATCATTCCTTCTGCTTTAATTGCTTGTAAAGAGCGATGTAAATGTGTGCAAGCTTCATAATGTACGGTCAAAACAGCTGCGCCTAAACTAGCAAATGTTTTAATGTAACGGTCTGGGTCTACAATCATTAAATGAACATCTAATGGTTTCGTAGCGTGTTTTTGTATTGCTTTTAAAACGGGCATGCCATAAGATATGTTGGGTACAAATACGCCATCCATAACATCGATATGATGCCAGTCGGCATTACTGTTATTGACCATTTCAACATCACGTTGTAAGTTGCCAAAATCGGCGGCCAATAGGGAAGGGGCAATTTTTGTTTTGCTCATTTGCTAGAAACTTAGTTTGTTTTAAGCAAAAGTAAGGAAATGTACGCTTTTTAATACGATATTATTCTTTTAGGATTTAAGGTAAATGTTTTAATCCTTCATATACCACAATACTAACGGCATTGGCTATATTTAAACTGCGAATATGTTCACTATAAAGAGGTATTTTGTAGAGGTGCTTTTTGTTGTTTTCTAATATAGATTTAGATAGTCCTACAGATTCTTTTCCAAAGATTAAAAACATATCATTTTCAAATGGAATATCCCAGTGATCCTTTTTTCCATGACTAGATAAAAAGGCCATTTTCTTATCTCTATGTTGAAAAAAAAATTCTTCAGTACTTTCGTAAATAACTAAGTTTAGATGTTTCCAATAATCTAATCCAGCACGTTTTACGCGTTTGTCACTAAGTTCAAAGCCCAAAGGTTTTACCAAGTGCAATGTAGAACCTGTTCCTAAGCTTAATCTACCAATATTACCTGTGTTATTGGGTATTTCTGGCTCTATAAGGACAATATTAAAAGACATATATTTTATTTTTTAATACTGTAAAGATATAGTTGTTCTACTTTTTCTCTGGCCCAAGGCGTTCTTCTTAAAAATTTTAAGCTAGATTTTATAGTTGGGTTGCTCTTAAAGCAATTAATGTTTATTTGGTTAGCTAATTCTTCCCAGCTGTAGGTATTGGTAAGTTCTTCTAAGATTGTAACCAGTTTTACTCCATGTAGTGGATTGTTAGGTTGGTTTTCGGAAGTTTTTTCAGTGTTATTCACTTAGGGGTGGGCTTTAAAATTAAAAAACTCCGGTAATCAGCCGGAGTTTATTCATCAATCAAAAAACGAACAGTCATGATAAACTGTTGTTATGTTTCACAAATTACAATTTATATGCCAAATTTCCAATTTGGGGAATATTTAACATGTAATAAGTGTCTTGTTTAACCAAGGTATGTCTTTAGGATTTTACTTCTAGACGTGTGTTTTAATCTACGAATCGCCTTTTCTTTAATTTGACGAACTCTTTCTCTTGTTAAATCAAAAGTTTCCCCAATTTCTTCTAAGGTCATAGAATGTTGTCCTGCTAAACCAAAATATAAACGGATAACATCTGCTTCTCTTGGAGTTAATGTCTCCAAAGCACGTTCTATTTCCGTACGTAATGATTCATGTAATAATTCTCTATCAGGGTTAGGAGATTCACCACTACGAAGTACATCATATAGGTTAGAATCTTCTCCGTCAATTAAAGGCGCATCCATCGATACGTGACGACCAGAATTTTTTAAAGATTGCTTTACATCGTCAACCGTCATGTCTAATTCTTTTGCAATTTCTTCTGGTGAAGGTTGGCGCTCATGCGCTTGCTCCAAGAATGCAAAAGTTTTGTTTATTTTGTTTATTGAACCAATTTTGTTCAATGGTAAACGAACAATACGAGATTGTTCTGCTAATGCTTGTAAGATAGATTGACGAATCCACCATACGGCATAAGAGATAAATTTGAATCCACGAGTTTCATCAAAACGTTGTGCCGCTTTTATCAATCCTAAGTTTCCTTCATTGATCAAGTCAGGCAGAGTAAGGCCTTGGTTTTGGTACTGTTTAGCAACCGATACTACGAATCTAAGATTGGCTTTTGTAAGTTTTTCAAGAGCGATCTGGTCGCCTGCCTTGATTCTTTGTGCCAATTCTACTTCTTCATCTGCAGTAATTAAGTCTACTTTTCCAATTTCTTGTAAGTACTTATCCAAAGATGCGGTTTCCCTATTGGTAACCTGTTTTGTAATCTTAAGCTGTCTCATTTATTGTAATTAAGTTCAAGTTGCATGGACTGCATATACTTATACGTAAAAAAGCTACGAATGTTACAATTGTGAGGTTTTTTTTGTTTTTTTTAGATGAATTACCATATATCTCCTTTAAATGATAGTATTGTTCGAGTCAAGTATGAGTTTCCTTGTTTTAGTATAAGTGTATCTTTAGGAAAGGGACTATATTTGTTTTTCGTCTTAATTTTAAAGAATTTACTTTAATTGATTTCCTTTTTTTACTTAACTAGAATTTTTATTGCCTTTATAGTTGGTTGTAGTTTTATGTATGTAGCAAATGCACAGGAACTATCCTATAAGCCAGTGAGAGAAATTGAAATTGGGGCTTTCATGGGCTTCTTAGGAGATTCTAATAGTGATTTTCCTAATCATGGTTTACAAAGAAACCTTATAGTTACTGTTGGTAATAATTATGAGAGTGGTTTTCTAAAAGATAATCTCAATTATAAAAAACCTAAAACTGGCATTGCTTTTGGTTTTTCTGATTTAAGGAACAAAAATTCGCTTGGGTATGTTTATAGTTTAGCTCCTTTTGCTGAATGGCCCGTTTTTGCTTCTAAGACTTCTAAACTAGATGTTATGGTTGCTATGGGGGCGTCTTATGCTACAAGAGTTTTTAATGCTAAGACTAATATAAGGAATAAAGGTGTTTCTACTCGGGTTAACTGGATGTATAATACAACCTTGTTTTATGAAATCTATAAAAATAAAACAAGTGCTGGGCGTTTGGGATTTGGGTATTTACATATGTCTAATGGACACATGAAAAAGCCAAATAGGGGGTATAATTCGGTTGTTTTAGGTTTTTCTGCAATGTTCGCTACTCCAAAACAAGAACAATATACTTCTTATTTAAAACCAAAAAAAATCAAAATTTATGGATTTTATGCCGCAAATGTTGGAATAGGGCAAAATACCTTATCGGACTATTTTAATACTAAAAAGGAAATTTATACAGCTTCTTTGTCCGTTGGCAAACTTTTTAAAAACAGAGTAAAATTAAGTATTGGTGCGCATTATCATTTTTATGAACATTACCATGATTATATTGTAAATGATGAAACTCTTGTGCGAACGCAAGAAAAACATTTAAAAGAGTACCCTGTTTTAAATGCCTCTAGTTTTGGTTTATTTGGCGGTGGGGAAATTCTTCTGGGTAGATTTGGAATGGAGATGCGTTTAGGATTAACTATAGCTAAACCTTTTTACAAAATTGATTGGAAGCTAAATGAAGGGTATACTTATTTTTCGAACGGAGAAGAAGTAATTGTTCCAGGAGAACTGAATAGTTATTTTAAAGTTAAACATAGGGTTTATGGTCGAATGGGTTTAAAATACTACGTAATACCATCTATTAAAGAAAAAAAACATACTATTTATATAGGGGCATTTATTAATTCTAACCTCGGTCAGGCAGATTTTAGTGAGTTTGCTATTGGCTATGAGCACCGCTTTAAGTTATAGGTATATTTGTACTTATGGGGCTGATTTTGTTTTATATAGTAAAGTCTCCTATTAAGTAAATAGGAGACTTTATGTTTTTATCTATTCTATATTTTGATAAAGGTTCTTCTATGTAATCTTTATTTTTTTTGTTGGTAACTCTCTAGTTAACCAGCCTCTTCTACTTGCGGTGGCAATAGCGTAAGGTGTTATCCAAAACAAACCAAAAGTATATAGTATACTATAGGAATATGCCCAGAAAGATTCTTTTAACTCATATTTATTTGCGTAGAATATTACCGAAAAAGAAGATAGTATAAGTATGCTAAATAGGGTTGAGCTTATAAATAATAGAGGGTGGGTTAAAACAAAGAACAACATAAAGAATAAAAATGGGTAGCTCATGATTATTTTTATGGATTGATTTAAAAATAATAGACGGGAACCAACTTTAGATTCTTCTCTAAAATTTGTGAAAACGTATTTAGACATTTCAATATTCTCTCTTACGTTACTTCTTCCCCATCTTATAAACATTTTGTATAGGCCTTTATATTCTTCGGGGACATTTGTATACGCGTATGCGTTTCTTTGAAAAAGAACATGATATCCTTGTTTTAAAATCATATTAGTCATAGCTCTGTCTTCTCCAATATCAGAAGCTTGGCCCATAAAGGTTTGGTTAATCCATTGTGGAAGGCAAGCAAAAACAGCCGTACTACGATAAGCAGCTAAAGCGCCTGGTGTACATAAAACGGTGTTTAGACTACTTTCTGCGGAACGTACAAATTCAAAGCTTAAAACAAAACTTACATCTAACATTTTAGGTAGTAAGGCTTTTGCGTTATTTAAAACTCTTATGTTGCCTGCGACTGCACCACATTTCTCATTGGTGACAAATGGACTAACTAAATTTCTTAGGGTATCTGTTTTTACTATAGAATCGCTATCTACAGTAACAAATATTTCACCTTTTCCAATATTAAACCCACGATAAAGCGCGTGGCGTTTTCCTTTATTTTCTGGTTGTTGGTAAATTTCTAAACGATCGCCTAGTTTATCTTTGGCATCTTTCATCCAGTCCCAGGTATCATCCTTACTACCATCGTCAATGGAGATTATCTGTATTTTTTCATTTGGGTAATCGCTATCGGCTAAACTCATTAAGGTATCCCATACTTGTTTACCTTCATTATAGGCAGGTACTATTACGGTACAAGTTGGTAATTCACTATCTGTAACAGAAGTAATAGGTTTGTATTTAAAGTAACGGAACAATACATAAACAAAAAAAGAAGCTTTAAAAGCAAATAGAATCCCTGCTATTGTCATAAAAGTTAAACCCCAAATGGAACTTGCTCTTTCTTCATTAAACTGATTAAAATCATTCTGGGATATGTATACCAAATAAATAGCACCAATCATAAGTAAAAAAGTACTCGCTAAAACCGTAAACCCCCAAGGATTTTTGATTTTTTTGGAATGTAATGGTATAGTGTTTTCCGTTTTCATAAATAGTTTTTAGTGTTCTGTTCTTATGGTTTTACGAAGGAAGTATCATTTTGGACTTTTATATTTTCATATTTGTGAATATATTATGATTAAGATCTAATTTGCTATTTATCTATTGTATAGTTGTTAAAAAAAAGCATATATCGTATTGAATATTCAAGAGAATTTTGAGGGTTATTCCATCTTTTAGGGGTCTGTAATTAAAGAAGCTTAAGTTTGATTTTTGAGAGGTGTTTAATTTAAATTAGATATAAAACAAAACCCCAACTAGTGATAACTAGTTAGGGTTTAATATTTAAAAAGATTAGTAAGGTTTAGTCTTCTTTCTTATCTTCTCTTGGCTTTCTATCGTCTCTACGATTATCGCGTCCACGATTGTCTCGGCCTCTATTATCACGGCCTCTGTTGTTGTCTCTTGGTGGTCTCTCTATGTAACCTTCTGGTTTTGGTAAAAGAGCTTTGCGAGAAACTTTTTCTTTACGAGTTCTAGGGTCTATACCAAAGTATTTTACATCAAAAACATCGCCCATGTTTACAACATCGGTAACATTTTCTGTTCGTTCCCATGCCAATTCAGATACGTGTAATAAAACTTCGTTTCCTGGAGCCTCAGCATATTCTACTACGGCACCGAAATCTAACATTTTAATTACTTTTACTTCGTAAGCACTACCAACAGTTGGTTTAAATAATAAAGAGTCTATTTTTGCCATAACAGCATCAATACCTTTGTTACCAACACCTAATATTTCAACGATACCTTCTTCTGTTACAGGGTCTTCGTTAATAACGATAGTTGTCTCCGTTTCTTTTTGCATTTCTTGGATTACTTTTCCTCCAGGTCCAATTAAAGCGCCGATAAATTCATTAGGAACTCTACGCGTAACCATAGTTGGCGCATGATCTTTAACACTTTCAGCCGGAGCAGAAATAGTGTCTGTTAATTTTCCTAAGATATGTAAACGACCCTCACGTGCTTGTTTTAGTGCATTCACTAAAATTTCGTAAGATAATCCTTTTACTTTAATATCCATTTGGCAAGCAGTAATACCTTCTGAAGTACCTGTAACTTTAAAATCCATATCTCCTAAGTGGTCTTCATCACCTAAAATATCAGATAATACAGCGTATTTTCCAGAATCTGCATCAGAAATTAATCCCATTGCAATACCTGAAACTGGTCTTGTCATTTTTACACCAGCATCCATTAATGCCATTGTACCAGCACAAACAGTTGCCATAGAAGAAGAACCGTTAGATTCTAGTACCTCAGAAACTACACGTACTGTGTAAGGGCAATCAGCAGGGATCATTCCTTTTAAACCACGTTGTGCTAAGTTTCCGTGACCAACTTCTCTACGAGAAGTTCCTCTTAATGGTCTAGCTTCACCAGTACAAAAAGGAGGAAAGTTGTAATGTAAATAGAAATTTTCTTCACCTTCATAAGATGGCATATCTATTTTGTTAGCATCTCTAGATGTTCCTAAAGTAACTGTTGCTAATGCTTGCGTTTCTCCACGAGAAAATATAGAAGAACCGTGTGTTGACGGTAAGTAATCTACCTCACACCAAATTGGTCTAACTTCATCTGTCTTACGACCATCTAAACGTAAACCTTCATTTAATGTTAGATCGCGTATAGCGGCTTTTTCAGCTTTGTAATAGTATCTAGATACTAAATCACCGAAATCTTCTAATTCTTCTTCAGAAAAAGTTGCTTTAATGTCTTCTTTAATTTCAGAAAAGGCTGCGCTACGTTCATGCTTTGCAGAACCTGCTTTTGCTATAGCATATACTTTATCGTATGCCATACCGTGAATTTTCTGAGCTAAATCGGCATCTTCTCTTTCTCCTTCGTACTCACGTGTTTCTTTTTTGCCAAAAGCTTCAGCTAATCTTACTTGAGCAGCACATTGTACTTTAATAGCTTCATGGGCAAATTTAATTGCATCTGCCATTTCTTCTTCAGAAATTTCATCCATTTCACCTTCAACCATCATTACAGAATCAGCTGATGCTCCAATCATCATTTCGATGTCAGATTCTGCTAATTGTGCTCTGGTTGGGTTGATTACAAACTCACCATTTACACGACCAACTCTAGCTTCAGAGATAGGGCATTCAAAAGGAAAATCTGATAATTGAATAGCTGCTGATGCTGCTAAACCTGCCATAGCTTCTGGCATAACATCATCATCATGAGACATTAACTGAATCATCACTTGTGTTTCTGCGTGATAATCTTTTGGGAATAATGGACGTAAAACTCTGTCTACTAAACGCATAGTTAGCACTTCGCCATCACTAGGTCTTGCTTCTCTTTTAAAGAAACCGCCAGGATAACGACCTGCAGCAGCAAATTTCTCACGATAATCTACCGTTAACGGTAGAAAGTCTACTGAGCTTTGTTTGTAGTTGGAAACAACAGTACATAATAACATACATTTTCCTGATGTAACAACAACAGAGCCATGGGCTTGTTTTGCTAACTTTCCTGTTTCGATAGAAATTTCTCTACCGTCACCAAGGTCTATGACCTCTTTAAATACTTTTGGAATCATAAATTCGATTTTACCTATGCACTAATGTTGGCATAGGTGTTAAACAATGGTCTTTTGCCTTGTTATGGCAAATGGTGTGTTGTGTTGTTGTGTGGACCAATGAAAAACTATACGTAGCTTTTTGTGTTTGTTCTTCCTAGTGTAAGTAGGTTTTGCCTCCTGAACAGTGGAGTATAATAAAAAGGGGAAGCATTGCTTCCCCTTTAAAATTTATTTTCTAATGCCTAATTCTATAATAAGCTCACGATATTTAACAATATCTTTCTTCTTTAAATAATCTAAAAGGCTTCTTCTTTTACCTACTAGTTTTACTAGAGAACGTTCTGTGTTAAAATCTTTGTGGTTTCTCTTAAGGTGACCAGTTAAGTGGTTGATGCGATGTGTAAACAATGCAACTTGACCTTCAGTAGAACCAGTGTTCTCTGCTTTTCCGCCGTGTTTTGTGAAAATTTCGGCTTTTACTTCTTTTGTTAAATACATTCCAATATTGGTTTAATGATTTTTATGTATACGATTGATTTTCAATCAAGCCGCAAATATAGAAATAATTTTATTAGAATTAATCCTTTTTTGGCAATTAACCTTAGATGATTGCTCTAATCGGTTTGTTTTTTATTAAATCAACATAAAGGTTGATATTCTTTTTTAAATCTCTTCTATGAGAAATGAAATCTAAAAAGCCATGTTCTAATAAAAACTCTGCGGTTTGGAAATCATCTGGCAATTCTTTTCCTGTAGCTTCTTTTACTACACGAGGACCTGCGAAACCTATTAAAGCTCCTGGTTCAGAAATATTAATGTCGCCTAACATGGCATAGGATGCAGTAGTGCCTCCTGTTGTTGGGTCGGTACATAAGGATATATAAGGAACTTCTGCCTCAGCTAGCTGTGCTAGTTTGGCAGAAGTTTTTGCTAGTTGCATTAATGAAATAGCGGCTTCCATCATACG
>NZ_JADGES010000085.1 GCF_016744255.1 Maribacter sp. | reverse complement strand
TCGTATGGAGGATAGGATTCATTTAAAGATACTAAGGTTACATTCGCAGAATTAGGCATTCTAATCACTTTCTTAACCAATACGGCATCTTGTAATACCACGACATATATTTTATTAGGATTTACATCTTCAATATTTTCTGTGGCTTTTGCCAAAACCCATTCACCAGGTTTTAAATTGGGAAGCATACTATCGCCTTCCACTTGAAAACCTCTATAGGTGGCATTTCTAAACTCAGGCAACGGCAAATCGAATGCAGGTAGCTCTTTATACCAACTGGTATCCTCAATATTTTGCGGATATCCTGCCGCAGCCTTTGCATTTACCAAAACCATATTATCATTCTCTGCAGAGTCTACAGTAACTACTTTTGGAATTACACTAGTGGAAGAAGTTTCTAAATACTGTTGGGAACTTTCCCCAAACAACCACAATGGGTTTATTTTGTACTGTTTTAGAAGCTCAACTACTACTTTCCCTGATAGTTTTGTTCTCCCTCTTTCAATATCCGCAGTAGTGTTAGACACCCCTATTTGTTTAGCAAACTCAGATTGGGTAAACCCCAATTCCCTCCTTACATCGGTAAATCGCTTTAAAATAGCATCGTTTTCCATATATCAAATATACACAATTAGGATTATTTCCTAAAAAATATTTGGATTATTTCCATAATTAGGAATTATTCCATATTTTTGAATTAATTACAAAAGGTAGAAATTATGATTTTTGAAGAAATACACTCCAAAATATACGCTATAGCTACGATAAAAGATGAAGATGCCTTTATGAAGGTTATTCCTAGAAAGAAAAAAAGGAATAATATATTTGGAGATATTCCAAAAAATAGCACTTCTAATCCAAATAAAGAGATTCTAAACATAAATGCAATACAGTTATCCTTATTCAACTAATCATGGAAGAAACTAAGACATTAATTTACGACGGAAGTTTTAATGGTTTTTTAACTGCAATTTTCTTTGCCTTTGAAGAGAACGCCAATAGTATTATAATTCAGAAAAATAGTAATAAATCCAACGGTTTATTTTCAAACACCTGCATTATTTTTACCGACATGAAGAAAGCTCAAGATGTTTGGCAAACAATACAGAGTAAAAATAATGCAGCAATTAAAAACATTTATTTTGCATTTCTTAGTGAAAATAAAAATATAGAAAACCAACTCTTTCTATATATAAAAAATTTATTCAATCCTTATATAGCATCACAGATTGGCTATTCTATTTCCATGCAAATTAATCTAGAAAATTTTGCCCAAACTGTGTCAAGAGAAAAAAAATATTTAGAAAAAACTATAGAATTTAAATCCGCTAAAGATGGTATTTACTATGCTAATATAGCTCCAGAAAACGATATTTTACCACTTCTTTCTAAGTACTTTCGCTTAAAAAACAACAATGAATCTTGGTTAATTTTTGATGTAAAAAGAAACTATGGAATCTATTATAATCTGTTTGGAATTGAGGTTATATCCATAGACACGAGCCAAATATCAAATTACAAAACCAATACTTCTACCTCTACAAACAAAGGGGTAAATCAAAAAATAACTATATTAAATAAATACTTTCAGTTAAATAATATAAATACACTGGTGTTAAATAAATTACACACTAGTAACTTGTGCAATAGTTTAAGTATAAAAAATACTAAAAGGGTTGCTATTTAACCTGTCTATTATTTACTTTTATCACCTACAAAATGATCTGTCTTATTACTAAAAAGAACATTAAATGTGGTTAAGCTGCCATAAATTCTAGTGATGTATTGTTGCAAATCTATCTTCTCTTGGTCTTCTAAATTTTTGCTAGCGTTTATTTTCTGTTCCATAACTCTAATTCTGTCTCTAACCATAACTATTTTATGAAAAAAAGTGTCTATCGGAATTTCTTTATTAGAAAGATTAGCATCGCCAGGTTGCAATACTAAATTTCCATTTTTCCATTTATCTGCTATTGGTGTCACAGAAGAAGTATCACTCCATTTGCGTAAAATTGAAACCAAAGATTGTTCTACATCAGAAAAACTAATGGTATCTACCTCCCCTTCTACAGCCTCTATGACATCAAAATCAGCCTCTAAAGAAATAGTTTCTAGTCCCGCTTCTATAAATGTCACCCAATATAAAGTAGAAGTAACATTGGTTACTACTCCTTTTCCGTATTCACTATGGCTTATCCTTGATCCTGTTCCTAAAATTTTCATCCTTTATATGCGTATTTAAATTAAAAAGCGAATTTAAAACTATACAAGGAATTAACAAAAATCTAAATTAAAGCCCCTTCTCTATTAATTGCCAAAACAGTAACTTTACAACTTTGCCATAAAAATGATAAAATACGAGGAAAATATTGAGGTTAAAGGTGCTAGAGTACATAACCTTAAAAATATTGATGTTACTATACCAAGAGAGAAGCTTGTGGTTATTACTGGATTATCTGGTAGTGGCAAGTCTTCTTTGGCTTTTGACACTATATATGCGGAGGGACAACGTAGATACATAGAAACGTTTTCTGCATATGCGCGTCAATTCTTAGGAGGCCTAGAACGCCCCGATGTAGATAAAATTGACGGCCTATCTCCCGTTATTGCTATTGAACAAAAAACAACCTCTAAATCGCCCCGTTCTACTGTAGGTACAATTACAGAAGTATATGATTTTTTACGCCTTCTTTTTGCCAGAGCTGGTGATGCATATAGTTATGAGACCGGAGAAAAAATGGTTAGCTATAGCGACACCCAAATTAAGGAATTAATTAAAACGGATTATTCCGATAAAAAAATATCGATTTTAGCCCCTGTTATTAAGTCTAGAAAAGGGCATTACCGGGAGCTTTTTGAACAAATTGCCAAACAAGGTTTTGTAAAAGTACGTGTAGATGGCGAAATAAAAGATATTGTAAAGGGCATGAAAGTGGACCGCTACAAAACCCACGATATAGAAATAGTAGTGGACCGCTTAAAAATCAACGATACTACCGATTTAGACAAAAGACTTACAGAAACAATTAACACCGCGATGTATAGCGGAGAAAACGTCCTAATGGTCATCGAAGAAGGGCAAACGGAGCCACGCTATTTCAGTAGAGATTTAATGTGCCCTACTTCCGGGATTTCATACCCCTCACCAGAACCAAATACATTCTCTTTTAATTCCCCTAAAGGAATGTGCAAAAATTGTAGTGGCCTTGGACATGTATTTGAGGTTAATGAAAATAAAATATTTCCGGATAAAAAAATCTCTATAAAAGCGGGCGGTATTGCTCCTCTTGGTCCGTATAAAAATTCTTGGGCTTTTAAACAAATAGACACTATAGCCCAACGCTATAATTTTGAAATTACAGATGCTATAAACAAACTACCTGCCGATGCTTTAGAAATTCTTTTGCATGGTGGCAAAGAAAGTTTTGAAATAGAATCTAAAACATTAGGTGTAAAAAGAAACTATAAAATAGATTACGAAGGGATTGCTAATTTTATTAAAAGCCAATTTAACGACGCAGAATCCACCTCAATAAAAAGATGGGCTAAGGAATATATGGATCAAATTGAATGTCCAACATGCCAAGGTTCCCGATTACGTAGAGAATCGTTGAATTTTAAGATAAACGAAAAAAACATATCAGAACTTTCTAATTTAGACATTTCTGATTTAGCTAAATTTTTTAAAGGATTAGCAAAAAAATTAGAAGCTAACCAACTAATAATAGCAGAAGAGATTATTAAAGAAATTAAAACAAGAGTACAATTTCTTTTGGATGTTGGCTTAGACTATCTTTCTCTAAACAGAAGCTCCAAATCTCTTTCTGGTGGCGAAGCACAAAGAATACGCTTAGCAACCCAAATTGGCTCGCAATTGGTTGGTGTTTTATACATCCTAGATGAGCCAAGCATTGGATTACACCAAAGAGATAATGTTCGCTTAATTAAATCTTTAGAAGCCTTAAGAGATTTAGGGAATTCCGTAATTGTAGTGGAGCATGACAGAGACATGATTGAAAGAGCCGACCATGTTATTGACATTGGACCTAAAGCTGGTAAACATGGAGGAGAAATAATTTCTGAAGGAACGCCAGCCGAATTAAAAAACCACAGCACACTTACTGCGGATTATATCACTGGTAAAATTGAAATTGCCGTTCCTAAAAAACGCAGAAAAGGTACTGGTAAAAAAATACAACTTAAAGGTTGTACTGGGAATAACCTAAAAAATGTAGATGTAGAATTTCCATTAGGTAAAATGATTGGCATAACTGGTGTTTCGGGCAGTGGAAAATCGACCCTTATTAACGAGACTTTATACCCCATTATGAATGCCCATTATTTTAATGGTGTAAAAGTTCCTATGCCCTATAAAAAAATTACCGGTTTAGAACATATTGATAAGGTTATAGACATAAACCAATCTCCTATAGGCAGAACACCGCGATCCAACCCCGCAACATACACGGGCGTTTTTAGCGAAATACGCTCTTTGTTTACCAAAACCCCAGAAGCTGCCATACGAGGATACAAACCGGGTAGATTTAGTTTTAATGTAAAAGGAGGACGCTGTGAAACCTGCCAAGGTGGTGGACTTAAGGTTATTGAAATGAATTTTCTGCCAGATATTTACGTAGAATGCGAAACTTGCAACGGTAAACGTTTTAATAGAGAAACACTGGAAATTCGATACAAAGGAAAATCCATAGCAGATGTTTTAGAAATGACTATTGATGAGAGCGTAGAATTCTTTGCATTAATACCTAAAATATATCGCAAATTAAAAACGATACAAGATGTTGGCTTAGGGTATATTTCCTTAGGGCAACAATCCACCACATTATCTGGCGGTGAAGCTCAGCGAATAAAACTCGCTACGGAACTCTCTAAAAGAGATACAGGAAACACTTTTTACATACTAGACGAACCCACTACAGGACTTCATTTTGAAGACATAAGAGTTTTAATGGACGTTTTAAACAAATTGGCAGATAAAGGGAATACCGTATTAGTAATTGAACACAATTTAGATGTTATTAAAATGGTAGATTATATTATAGATATTGGATACGAAGGCGGTAGAAATGGCGGCATGGTTGTAGCTAAAGGAACACCAGAACAAGTTTGTAAAGATAAAAAAAGCTACACGGCTAAATTTTTAAGAAAAGAATTAGGTTTATAAACCGTTATAAAATAATAAATACTATTAACAGTTAAGAATACATGAGAAAAGAACAACACCCTAAAGGCTGGAACGAAATTAAAACGAATGACTCTTGGGCTCTTTTTAAGATAATGGGCGAGTTTGTAAATGGTTTTGAAAAAATGAGTAAAATAGGCCCATGCATATCTATTTTTGGATCTGCAAGAACCAAAGAAAATAACGAATACTATCAATTGGCAATACGTATTGCTAAAAGCATTGCAGATGCGGGTTATGGTGTTATTACTGGTGGCGGACCCGGAATTATGGAGGCTGGTAATAAAGGTGCTCACTTAGCAGGAGGAACTTCTGTTGGATTAAATATAGATTTACCATTTGAACAACATGACAATCCGTATATTGATAATGACAAAAGTTTAGATTTCGATTATTTCTTTGTTCGCAAAGTAATGTTTGTAAAGTATTCTCAAGGATTTGTGGTTATGCCAGGTGGTTTTGGTACATTAGATGAACTCTTTGAGGCTATAACACTTATTCAAACTAACAAAATAGAAAAATTCCCAATTATTCTTGTTGGAAGCAAATTTTGGACTGGTTTAATCGACTGGGTAAAAAACACTATGTTAACTGAAGGTAATATTAGCGCTAAAGACCTAGATTTAATACAAATCGTAGACACAGAAGATGAAGTTGTTTCTATTATTGATTTGTTCTATAAAGGACGCTCACTAAGTCCTAATTTTTAATATATACTATTGTACACACCCCCTAACCTTAAAAAAGAATTCTGCATTATTTATTGCATACTTGGTATGTGTTTTGCCTATGGGCAACACACAAATACCATTACTGCAAACTTAAATGAAGAAACCAAAGAATTGCATATTCAGCAAGAGTTTGTCTACACAAACAACTCTAACTACTCTTTAGGTTATTTATATTTTAATGATTGGGCACATGCTTATTCGAATAAAAATACAGGTTTAGCAAAACGTTTTGCAGAGGAATTTAAAAAAAGTCTTCACTTAGCAAAAGATGATGAGCGCGGTTATACTGAAATATTAAGCGCGGTTGATGATGAATATCGAGGACTCCAATGGGAAAGAGAAAAAAGTGCAGACATCTTAAAATTTAAGCTGAACACCCGTCTTCTTCCGAATGAATCTGTAAAACTATTCATCACTTACAAAGTAAAATTACCCCTGAATAAATTTACTCCGTATGGATTTAGTAACAAAGGAGATTATTATTTAAAAGACTGGTATTTAACGCCTTCTGTATACAATGGTAAATGGCATTTATATTCCAACAAAAATCTAGAAGATCTATATACAGACGTTACAAAAACAACCGTAAACTTTAATTATCCAGACAGCTTATATTTAGCCACAAATTACCATGTACTAGGAAATTCTGAATTTCCAACGGGACAACTAGCACAACTTAAAGGCTCTAAGCAAAAAAGTTGCGAAATACTTTTAAACCCAAACAAGAGATTCACTACTCACGTAACACCATACATGACAGTTGTAACAGATATCGAAGCTCCAAAATACAACACTATTACTCAAGGTATCTCTATAAATAATGTAGCTAAATTTATTCATGAAAATTTAGGAAAATATCCACATTCACAGTTACTGGTAAGTCAAATTGACTATAACAAAAGTCCTCTATACGGCATAAACCAATTACCTTCTTTTATTCGCCCATACGAAGAGCAGTTTCAGTTTGAGATGAAATTCTTAAAAACAGCTTTAAATAGTATTTTAAAGGAGACCATTTTTCTTGACCCAAGAAAGGACCAATGGGTAAACCAAGCAATAGCAAACTATTTATTAATATCGTATGTAGAACAACACTATCCTGACCAAAAATTATTAGGAAAATTATCTAGAATTTGGGGTATCCGCAGTTTTAATTTAGCTAAAATGGATTTTAATGATCAGTATCCATTTTTATATAACTTAACGGCTAGAAAAAACCTAGACCAAGCCCTAACTACTCCGAATGATTCTTTAATTAAGTTTAATCAGAAAATCGCAAATAAATACAAAGCAGGACAAGGGCTAACCTACTTAGGGGAATATATTGGAAAAGAAAAAATTGACCAGAGTATAAAAACCTTTTACAAGTACTACCAAAGTAATACAGCTAAAGTTTTAGATTTTGAATCTATCTTAAAACGATCCACCAATACAGATATCAATTGGTTTTTTAATGAATATGTCTCTACCGACCGTAGAATAGATTTTAAAATTAAAAAGGTAAAAAGGAAAGGAGATTCTCTTGCTATTACTTTAAAAAATAAGGAAGGAACCAATGTGCCCATTTCTGTATTTGGACTTAAAAAAGATTCTGTGGTTTCCAAATACTGGTTTAAAGATATTAAAGAAGAAAAAACTTTTATTATTCCAAAAAAAGGAGAAGACCGATTGGTATTAAATTATGATAAAAAAATACCCGAATTTAACCAAAGAGATAATTGGAAATCCTTAAAAGGTTTTTTTGCTGGAAATAAGAAACTAAAATTTCAATTTTTTAAGGATGCAGAAAACCCATATTATAATCAAATTTTCTATGTCCCAATAATTAGTTTTAATATATATGATGGATGGGCTCCAGGAATGCGCTTATACAATAAGACTCTTCTAAAGAAACCATTTGTATATGATTTTGCTCCGTCCTACTCCTTTAGAGAAAAGGCATTTGTTGGGTATGGTAGGGTTTCTTATCAAAAACACTTAAGTAAAAGCGGCTTATATGTTGCTAATTACTCCCTAAGAGGTTCTAGTTTTCATTTTCAGGAAAATTCCAGATATTCTACTATAACTCCTGCCCTAAGTTTTGGTTGGAAACCAGATAACTTAAGATCAAATAAAAGAGAATTTTTAAGTTTTAGATATGTTAATGTTTTTAGAAACAAGAATGAAAGTTTAGGAGATTTTAAAACCCCTCCCGATTATAGTGTTCTAAATGCACGCTACATAAATTCTAATAACGGCATTATTGATTATTCTTCATGGTTCATAGACGCCCAACATTCGAGCGACTTTTCTAAATTAGTATTCGAATGGGAGTATCGAAAATTGTTTCAGAACAACAGACAATTTAATCTTAGATTCTTTGCTGGTAAGTTTTTAAGAAATAAAACCACAAATTATAGTAACCCTAACTTCTATAGTTTTGCTTTAGACAGACCTACAGATTATTTATTCGATTATAGCTACTTAGGGCGTTCCGAAGACTCTGGTCTATACAGCCAGCAAATAGTTATTGCCGAAGGAGGGTTTAAATCCATGCTACAAAACCCGTATGCTAATGATTGGATGGCGACCATGAATACTAGTATTAATTTATGGCGATGGATAGAAGTGTATGGCGACGCTGGTTTAATGAAAAATAAAGGACTAAATGAGCGCTTTGTCTATGATGCCGGAGTACGCCTTAATTTAGTAACCGATTACTTTGAATTATACCTACCTGTTTATTCTAATAATGGCTGGGAAATATCGCAACCAAACTATGAAGAAAGAATTCGGTTTATTGTTACCGTAAGTCCCAAAACACTTATTGGGCTATTTACAAGAAAATGGTTCTAATATTTAATTATTCGTAAAATAAAACACCTTTAATGTTATTTTTATATATTTCCACTATTCAATTACGCATTTTCCTAACAATTATATAATAAATTTGTTTTCAAATACGTTGTTTTAGTCTTAATGTTTCGGTATTTTTGTAAAAATCGTGATTACATATGGATATATCTGCTAAAACAAGTAACGACATCTCTTTTCAAGATTTTAGAGCACAAATTTTACAAGATTATGAAACGGCTTTTTTAAGTAGAACATGTAGCTTAATTGGCAGAAAAGAAGTGCTTACAGGAAAAGCAAAATTCGGAATTTTTGGCGACGGTAAAGAGCTTCCTCAACTAGCTATGGCCAGATCTTTTAAGGATGGTGATTTTAGAAGTGGTTATTATAGAGACCAAACTTTTATGATGGCTTTAGGCCTTCTAAATCCAAAAGATTTTTTCCATGCGCTTTATGCAACTACAGACATAGAAAAAGAACCAATGAGTGCCGGAAGACAAATGGGAGGACATTTTCTTACCCATAGCTTAAATGAAGATGGCTCTTGGAAAAACTTAACAGAACAAAAAAATAGTAGCGGAGACATTTCATGTACCGCAGGTCAAATGCCGAGATTACTAGGTTTAGCTCAAGCATCTAAGATATATAGAAATGTAAAAGGAATAGATACTAGTAAATTTTCTAAGGACGGAAATGAAGTCGCTTGGGGTACTATTGGTAACGCCAGTACAAGTGAAGGTATGTTTTTTGAAACCATCAATGCCGCTGGAGTTTTACAAGTACCTATGGTAATCAGTGTGTGGGATGACGAATATGGCATCTCTGTACCAGCAAAACACCATACAACCAAAGAAGATATCTCTAAAATTCTTAGTGGCTTTCAAAGAACTAATGAAGATAAAGGTTTTGAACTCCTTAAAGTTAAAGGGTGGGATTATACTGCCTTAATGCATGCTTATGAAAATGCATCGGATATCGCAAGAGCAGAGCATGTACCAGTCCTTATTCATGTAACCGAACTAACACAACCACAAGGGCATTCCTCCTCTGGCTCACATGAAAGATACAAAAGCGAAGAACGCCTAGAATGGGAAAGACAAAATGATTGCAATAAACGTTTTAAAGAATGGATATTAGAATCTGGTATTGCTTCAGAAGAAGAATTAGCCGCTTTAGAAAAAGCAACAAAAAGAACCGTTAGCCTAGCAAAAAAAGAAGCCTGGGCAGAACACTTAACTACACATATTAAAGCGAAAAGGGAATTAATAACTCTCTTAGAAAAAGTGGCCATCAAAAGTCATAACAAAGTTTTTATTACTAAAATAAAAAATGACCTCATTGCAATTGAGGAACCTATAAAGAAAGATTTAGCAACTAGCGCAAGAAAAACTTTACGTTACTTACTTGGGGAACAAATGCCCGAGAAGCAAAGTTTAATCGAATGGACAAAGGCATACCTTAAAGACTCTCAAGACAAATTTAGCGCACATTTGTATAGCGAAAAAGACACCAAAGCTACTAATATTTCAGTAGTTAAGCCTGTATATGATGAAAACCCAAAATTAATAGATGGTAGAGTCATTTTAAGAGAAAATTTTGATGAACTCTTTAAAAATTACCCTGAGGCTCTCATATTTGGAGAAGACACTGGGAATATTGGAGATGTAAATCAAGGTCTAGAAGGGCTGCAAGAAAAGTATGGAGAACTACGTATAGCAGATACCGGTATACGAGAAACAACCATCATAGGGCAAGGTGTAGGAATGGCTTTAAGAGGCTTACGCCCTATTGCTGAAATTCAGTATTTAGATTACATTTTTTACGCCCTCCCAACATTAACAGACGATTTAGCCTGTATGTTATACAGAACTTTTGGAAAACAAAAAGCGCCTTTAATAGTAAGAACTAGAGGACATAGATTAGAAGGTATATGGCATTCTGGCTCCCAAATGGGAGGACTAATACACCTTTTAAGAGGAATGTATATTCTTACACCCAGAAACATGACGCAAGCTGCTGGTTTTTACAATACATTAATGAAAAGTGACGAGCCTGCTCTAGTAATTGAAAGCTTAAATGGTTACAGACTAAAAGAGCCTAAACCTAATAATTTAGGAGAATTTTGCGTTCCTATTGGCGTTGTAGAAACAGTTAAAAAAGGAACAGATATAACACTACTTTCTTATGGTTCTACTTTGCGAATTGTACAACAAGCTGCCAAAGAACTTATCGAGGTTGGTATCGATGCAGAAGTTATTGATGCGCAAACGTTATTACCTTTTGATATTAACCATGATGTAGTAAAAAGCCTTAAAAAAACAAACAGATTATTAATTATTGATGAAGATGTTCCTGGCGGATGCTCTGCTTATTTGTTAGATGAAATAGTTAACAAACAAGACGGCTACAAGTATCTAGACAGTCAACCACTAACTTTATCTGGAAAATCGCACAGACCCGCATACGGAACAGATGGTGATTATTTTTCAAAACCAAACGCGGAAGATATTTTCGAAAAAGTATACGGCTTAATGCATGAAACTAACCCTACAGATTACCCAAAATTGATGTAATACTTACGCTTTACATCAATTTTGGGTAATCTTAAATAATCTTAACCAATAATTCTTTCAACAAATCGGATGGAGAAGCCGCATTTGCCCCTACTCCTTTTCCCTTTAAATCCATTTCTCGCAAGTGAGATATAATCTGACTCACTTTACGCATAGGATAGTTTTTTGCTGCAGTTTGGAATTCACCAACAAAATATGGGTTTATCCGTAATTTACTCGCCACGTTTTTCGGAGAATGATCCTTTAATCCATGATACTGCAAAAGCTGCGTAAAAAAAGAATTCAGTAACGTAATCGTTAAAATAAACGGATTGTCTTTTGGGTTTTGAGCAAAGTAATTAATTATCCTTGCTGCTTTTAAGACATTACGCTCTCCTATTGCTTTTTTAAGCTCAAAATTATTATAATCTTTACTTATCCCTATATGTTCTTCTATGTGCGCAGGGGTAATTTCAGTACTCTTAGGTAGTGCTAATTTTAATTTTTCTAGCTCATTACTTATTTTACTTAAATCCGTTCCTAGATAATCTACCAATAAAATTGCAGCCTTGTGCGAAATGGTGTAACCACTAGAACGAAGTACTTTGCGGAGCCAGTCCGAAACTTGATTTTCATATAATTTTTTACTTTCAAAAATTACACCCTGCTTCTTTACTTCTTTATAAAGATTCTTTCTTTTATCTAACTTCTTATATTTATAGCACACCACTAAAACTGTAGTATTCTGCGGATTTTTCACATAATTAACAAGCTGTTCAATAGTCCTAGACAAATGCTGTGCCTCTTTAACAATAACTACTTGGTATGGAGCCATCATAGGATATCGCTTAGCATTACTAACAATATCATCTACCCCAACATCCTTACCATAAAGAACCATTTGGTTAAAACCTCTTTCCTCTTCCGCAAGTACATTTTTCTCAATATACTCCGATATTCTATCAATATAATAAGGCTCTTCACCAAACAAAAAATAGATAGGTTTTATATTACCTGCTTTTATATCGGATACTATTTGTTTTACTTCATCCATTCAAAAAAAATCATCAAATTTGCGGCATGTTACCTTTAGAATTTAAGGAATATAAGTTCCGCTTCAAAAATAGCGAAAATAAGGTCCAAATTTTTGATGTCGTCCGTAAAAAATTTGTTCAACTACAACCCGAGGAATGGGTTCGTCAGCATGTAGTATGTTTTTTGATGGAAGAAAAAAACTACCCATTGAGTTTAATCAATGTAGAAAAGCAGCTGACCATCAATAAATTAAAAAGAAGATATGACATTGTTGTCTTTAATACAGACGGCAGTATTCATATTCTAGTAGAATGTAAAGCCCCTCAGATTAAGCTCACACAAAAAACTTTTGACCAAATAGCCAGATACAATTTACAACTCAACGCCAACTATCTTATGGTTACTAATGGATTAGAGCATTTATATTGCGAAATGGATTTTGAAAAAGAAAAATATACATTTTTGAGGCAAATTCCTGATTTTAGCCGTTAATTTGCATCGTTTTGAAAATAGCAATTGTAATACTTAACTGGAACGGAGAAGTGCTTTTAGAAAGGTACCTGCCTTCTGTTATGCAGCATTCAGATGGCGCAGAAATATATGTAGCCGATAATGCTTCTACAGATAATTCTATTACGTTTTTAAAAACGAACTACCCTACCGTAAAAATTATACAAAACTCTAGCAATGGAGGTTTTGCTAAAGGGTACAACGATGCTCTAAAGCATGTAAATGCAGATATTTATTGCCTACTAAATTCCGACGTAAAGGTTACCAAAGACTGGCTGACTCCTATAAAAAACGCTTTCAACACTTTACCACAAGCTTCTATAATACAACCTAAAATACTAGACGATATGCGCAAAGACTACTTTGAGTATGCAGGTGCTGCTGGTGGTTTTATTGACCAACTAGGATATCCTTTTTGTCGCGGCAGAATATTTCAGGCTCTAGAAAAAGATGAAGGACAGTACAATGATATTCAAGAAATTTTTTGGGCTACAGGTGCTTGTATGTTTATAAAAAGCTCCGTTTTCCATGAATTAAATGGATTCGATGAAGATTATTTTGCGCATCAAGAAGAAGTAGATTTATGTTGGAGAGCTAAAAACGTCGGCCACAAAGTTTTCTATGTAGGAACTTCTAAAGTATACCATCTAGGCGGTTCTACTTTAAGTAACATGAATCCCAAAAAAACATATTTAAATTTTAGAAACTCCCTGTTTTCTATTACTAAAAATCTACCAAGAAGAAAAGCTATTTTAATTATTTTAATTAGACTTCTATTAGATGCTATAGCCGGAGTACGGTTCCTTTTTCAATTAAAACCTGGTCATTGTTTTGCCATTATAAAAGCCCATTTTAGCTTTTACAAAAATTTTAGGAAGATGTACAAAAAGCGAGAAAAGAAAAATTTTATCGAAAAATACTATACTACGAAGTCCATAGTCTGGTCTCATTTCGTACATCAAATAGCTAAGTTTAACATTTTAGTAAAAAATTAACTAAAATACAGGGTTTAGCCATATCTAATTCCATAATTTTGATGGATAATTTAGTCCAATTAATACAATTTTAGAATATTTAAATATAAGTTTTAACACTATGAAAAAAGTCATTTTAGGATGTTTAGGAGTAACACTTTTGTTATCGTCATGCGTATCACAAAAAAAATATGCAGAATTAGAATCAAAAGCTAAAGAAACTCAAGATTTATTGAATTCTGCTACCGTTAAGTTAAACGATTGCTTAGAAGACAACGCAAAAATACAAACCTTAGAAGATCAAAACGCTTTCTTAAAAGCCAACAATCAAGAGTTGATAAACAATATGGGTAATTTAACTACCCTAACAACAAAAGGTGCAGAAAACTTAGAAAAGTCTTTAGAAAGCTTACAAGAAAAGGATTTAACTATTAGAAAGTTAAATAACGCAATCACTAGAAGAGATTCTGTAAACCTTTCCTTAGTACAAAGTTTAAAAGGTGTTTTAGGTAATTTAGATGATGAAGACATTGAAATTAGCGTAGAAAAAGGTGTTGTTTTTGTTTCTATATCTGATAAATTGCTATTCAGTAGTGGTAGTTATAACATTACCAAAAAAGCAAAAACTGTATTAGGAAAAGTTGCGCAAGTAGTAAACAACAAACCAGATTTTGAGTTTATGGTAGAAGGCCACACAGATGATGTTCCTTATAGAAAAGGTGGTATTTTACTTGATAACTGGGATTTAAGCACAAAACGTGCTACAGCAGTTGTTCGAATTTTACAGAATGATTATGGTGTAGATCCAAAAAGAATGACCGCAGCAGGTAGAGCTGAATATGTTCCTATATCTACTACAGAAAAATCTAGAAACAGAAGAACTAGAATTGTTGTTCTTCCTAAAATTGATCAGTTCTATAGCATGATCGAAGAAGGAATGAAAGATCCTGCAATTGGAGGAAAATAATTCTTTAAGTTATTAAAATAAAAAGCAGCCAATTGGCTGCTTTTTATTTTAATACAATTCTATAATAGTTGTTTTAAGTTGTTTTAAAAAATATCTAAACTCCCTTTTCCTTCTCTTATAATTTCTGGTTCTCCTTCGGATAAATTTATAATTGTAGAACCTATATTCCCTCCAT